>JALVEX010000193.1 GCA_027030435.1 Paracoccaceae bacterium | reverse complement strand
TGCGGTTCAGATAGAGGAAGAGCCTCTCGAGCGGCGCGCGCACCATGTTGTCGAGCGCTCCGGTGAAAAGAATGATAAGCGCCTGGATCACCAGCACCATCTCCTTGCTCAGATTGGGCATTTCCCACAGAAGCTCGAAGCCCCCTTGCGTGAGCATCCCGAAGAGGATTGCCGCCAGCACGATGCCGAAGGGATGCGAGCGCCCCATGAGCGCCACCGCGATCCCCACGAATCCCGCCCCTTCCACGAATTCCTTGATGAGCCGGCCCTGCTCGCCCATCACCACGTTGATGGCCAGCATCCCGGCCAGCGCGCCCGAGATCAGCATGGTGATCATGATGATCCTGACTGCCGAGATCCCCGCGTAGCGCGCGGCGCTTTCGCTTTGGCCGAAGGCGCGGATCGCATAGCCAAGACGCGTGCGCCACAGGAGGAGAAACACCAGCACGGCGCAGAGAAGCGCCAAGAGGAAGCTCACGTTGAGCGGGGCGGATTTGGAGAATTCGATACCGAGCGGCGCGAGAAGTTCATGGGCTGTCGGCAGATGCGTGCCGGGCGGGAAAGGGAGGCTCTCGGCGTTCTGGGTCTTGGGGCTTTTCAGCGGGCCGTTCAGGAGATAGCCCATCACGGCCGCGGCGATGAAATTGAACATGATCGTGGTGATCACGATATGGCTGCCCCGTTTGGCCTGCAGATAGGCCGGGATCGAGGCCCAGAAGGCCCCGAAGGTGCCGGCGCCGATGATCGCGAAGGGAAGGGCCAGAAGCCAGTGCGGCCAGTTGATGGCCAGCAGCACCAACGCCACTCCGACACCGGCGATCGTCGCCTGCCCCTCGCCGCCGATGTTGAACAGCCGGGCATGGAAGGCCACGGCCACCGCAAGCCCGGTGAAGATGTAATTGGTGGCGTAATAAAGCGTGTAGCCAAGCCCCGCCGTGCTGCCGAGCGAACCCTTGAGCATGATCCACACGGCTTTCAGCGGATCCTCTCCCACCGCGAGCACCACGAGGCCGGAGACGAAAAACGCCAGCAGAAGGTTGATGAAGGGCACGAGGAATACATCGGCCCAGCGCGGCATCTTTTCCATCAGGCGGCCTCCCCGTTCTGCATGCCGGCCATCAGGAGGCCGAGTTCCTTTTCGTCGGTTTCATGGGGCAGGCGCTCGCCCATGATGCGGCCATCGAACATCACCGCGATGCGATCGGAGAGCGAGAGGATCTCCTCAAGCTCCACCGAAACCAGCAGGATCGCCTTGCCCTGATCGCGCAATTCGATGATGCGCTTGTGGATGAATTCGATCGCGCCGATATCCACGCCCCGCGTGGGCTGGCCCACGAGCAGCAGATCAGGGTTGCGCTCGATCTCGCGCGCCAGCACGATCTTCTGCTGGTTGCCGCCCGAAAAATTCTTCGCCGCAAGCTCGGGGATCGGCGGGCGCACATCGAAGCGCTGCATCTTCTCCTGCGTATCCCGGCGCAGGGCGCTGTTGTCCATGAACAGCGCATTCCTGTTGTAGCGGGGATCGTTGTGATAGCCGAAGGCGATGTTTTCCCAGGCCGCGAATTCCATGATGAGGCCTTCGCGCTGGCGGTCCTCGGGCACATGGGCGATGCCCGCCGTTCGGCGCGACTGGCCATCGGAGTGACGCCCGGAGAGATCGAGCGCGCGGCCGTTCAGGCGGACCGTGCCGCTGGCGGTTCGGTAGCCGCCGAGCACTTCCAGAAGCTCGGATTGCCCATTGCCGGAAACCCCGGCGATCCCGAGGATCTCGCCGGCGCGCACCTGAAGCGAGATGCCCTTCAGGCGCTCGACGCCATTTTCATCGGCAACTTTCAGATCTTCGATTTCGAGCACCACGTCGCGCGGCTCGGCGGGTTTCTTTTCCACCTGCAGAAGCACCTTGCGCCCCACCATCAGCTCGGCAAGCTCCTCGGGGCTGGTGGTGGCGGTTTCCACCGTGGCCGTCATCTCGCCGCGGCGCATCACGCTCACCGTATCGGTGATGTCCATGATCTCGCGCAGCTTGTGGGTGATGAGGATGATGGTTTTTCCCTCGTCGCGCAGGTTGCGCAGGATGCGGAAGAGGTGATCGGCCTCGGAGGGCGTGAGCACGCCGGTTGGCTCATCGAGAATGAGGATATCGGCCTTGCGGTAGAGCGCCTTCAGGATTTCCACGCGCTGCTGATGGCCGACGGTCAGATCTTCGATCAGCGCATCGGGATCGACGCTGAGCTCGTATTCCTCAGCAAGCCGGCCGAGGAGCTTTCGCGCCTTGGCCAGCGAGGGGCGCAGCATCGGGCCTTCTTCGGCGCCGAGGATCACGTTTTCCAGCACGGTGAAGTTCTCCACCAGCTTGAAATGCTGAAAGACCATGCCGATCCCGGCGGCGATCGCATCCTGGCTGTTGTGGATATGGACCTGCTTGCCATTGATGAAGATCTCGCCCGCATCGGCCTTGTAGAAGCCATAGAGGATCGACATCAGCGTGGATTTGCCGGCGCCGTTCTCGCCGACGATCCCGTGGATCGCCCCCTTGCGCACGGAAAGCGAAATATCCTTGTTGGCCTGCACGGGGCCGAAGGCCTTGGAAATGCCCCGAAGCTCAATCGCCGGCGGTGTGGAAGAGGCGGCAGTTGCCCGCCGCCCCTCTGCTGCATTGCTGCCCATCTTCGGAATTACTCGACGGGGCAGCTGTTGTCGGACATGTAATCATGCACCTTGATCTCGCCGGCGATGATCTTCGCCTTGGCGTCTTCCACCGCCTTCAGCATTTCCGGCGTCACGAGATCCTTGTTGTATTCGTCCATCGCGTAATCGATGCCGCCATTGGCAAGCCCCATGACGACAAGCCCGGTTTCCATGTCGGGGCCGGCATTGAAGGCGTCATAGACAGCATTATCGACCCGCTTCACCATCGAGGTGAGGATGTGGCCGGGGTGGAGGTAGTTCTGGTTGCTGTCAACGCCGATGGCGAGCTTGCCCGCATCGGCCACCGCCTGCAGCACGCCAACGCCCGTGCCCCCGGCCGCGGCATAGATCACGTCCGCGCCCTGGGCCATCTGCGCCTTGGCGAGCTCGGCGCCCTTCACCGGATCGTTCCAGGCGGCGGGGGTGGTGCCGGTCATGTTCTGGATCACGCGGGCGTCCGGGTTGGCCGCTTTCACGCCTTGCACGTAGCCGCAGGCGAACTTGCGGATCAGCGGGATATCCATGCCGCCGATGAAGCCGAGCGTGCCCGTCTTGCTGGCCATGGCACCCATGATGCCGACGAGATAGGAGCCTTCATGCTCCTTGAACACCACCGAGCGCACATTGGGCTGATCGACGACCATGTCGATGATGGCGAATTTGGTGTCCGGGTAGTCGGGGGCGACCTTGTCAAGCGCGGAAGCGAAGGCGAAGCCCGTCATCACCACCGGGTTGTAGCCGGCTTCGGCGAAGCGGCGCAGGGCCTGTTCGCGCTGGGCTTCTGATTGCAGCTCCACATCCTTGTAAGTGCCGCCGGTTTCCTTGGCCCAGCGCTCGGCGCCCTCATGCGCGGCCTGGTTGAAGGATTTGTCGAACTTGCCGCCAAGATCGAAGATGATCGCGGGATCGGCAAGCGCTGCACCGGCCGTGATGGCGAGAGCCGCCGTTGCGCCGAGGATTTTCTTCATGAGGGTCATTCTTGTTCTCCCGTTTATATTTTTTGTGCCCGATGCGGGAGCGCCCCGATCAGGCGGGCAGATCACTGGTAAAGATCATCCGTAATTTAGGCCGTAGTGGGCGGCAGGGGTCAATAGTGATTTACGCAATTTTAACGGTATGGCGCCGATTCGCCGTGTATCCTGCCCGTATTGCCCATTCCGGGGGGCTTGGGGTCAGGTGAGCTGCTTGTGCATGAGGATGGCGTCCATCCGCTTGCCGTCCCGTTCGCGGTAATAACCACATCGCCTACCGGCTTCGCCATAGCCGCAAGCCCGGTAAAGGGCGATTGCCGGGTGATTGGCCTCGGAAACCTCGAGAAAGGCCCTGAGGGCCCCTTGCCTGCGGGCGGCTTCCTCGAAGCTTTCGAGCAGCTTTCGCCCGATACCCCGCCCCTGCAACTCGGGGGAAACGGCGATCGTCAGAAGCTCTGCTTCTCCTGCGATGGCGCGGCCAAGGGCGAATCCTCCTTCGCGCGTGCAGGCAAACACATGCGTGCTGGCTTGCAGGGCGGAAAATTCATCGGCGCTCCAGGGGCGCTGGGCGGTGAAACAGCGCGCGTGGATTTCCGCCATCTCTTCCGGGGTCATGGGAGAATCCGGGGCGGCTTCTCGCGGGGGGGCGCAGCATCGGCCTTGCGGATGTAAAGGGGTTTGGGCCGTTCGGCGCATGCACCGGATGCGAACCGTTGTGCTGCGATCTCAGCGATCGTCGCCGCGTCATGAACGGCCTCCGGCCCCAGGGGGCTGAGCCCCTCCGCCTCGGCCAGGGCGATGGCAGCTTCCCGCGCCATATGCCGCGGCGGGGAAAGGGCGCCGCCTTCAAGCAGCCGCGCGGCATGGACATGATCGCGCGGCGCGGGGAGCATCAGCAATGCCGGCGCCTCGGCCCTGCGAGCGAGGATATCGAAGCCGTTCACCCCGATCGCCGTCACGCCGAGCGCCAGCGAGAGCCCTCGCGCGGCAGAGACAGCGATGCGGATGCCGGTGAAATTGCCGGGGCCGGTGCCCACGCCGATCGCGGCAAGATCGCGCCAGGCGTGGCCCGCCTGCGCGAGCATTTCCTCGAGCATCGGCATCAGCCGCTCGGCCTGCCCGCGCGCCATTTCCTCATGCCTGCGGGCGATGACCCTTTCCCCCCTGCGCAAAGCGGCCGCGCAATGCGCGGCCGATGTATCGAAGGCGAGGATCAGAGGCTCAGGCGGCAATGGGGCGCACCTCGACAACCTCCGGGATGAAATGGCGCAGCAGGTTCTCGATACCCATCTTCAGCGTCAGCGTGGCCGAGGGGCAGCCTGCGCATGCCCCCTGCATATGCAGATAGACAACCCCGTTCTCGAATCCATGGAAGGTGATATCGCCCCCGTCCTGGGCCACGGCCGGGCGCACGCGCGTATCGAGCAATTCCTTGATCTGACGGATGATTTCCGCATCCGGCCCCTCATCGTGATCGCTGTGGCCGGATTGCTCCGCTTCGCCGATGATCGCCGGCTGGCCGGATTGGAAATGCTCCATGATGGCGCCGAGAAGGGCCGGTTTGATATGCTCCCAGGCCACGTCCTCGGCTTTGGTGACGGTGATGAAATCGCTGCCGAGGAAAACCCCTTCTACCCCCGGCACCGCAAACAGCCGCTTTGCCAGAGGCGATTTCTCCGCCGCTTTGGCCTCGGGAAAATCGGCCGTGCCGCTTCCGAGCACGGATTGGCCGGGCAGGAACTTGAGCGTTGCGGGGTTGGGCGTGGATTCTGTCTGGATGAACATGGCGGCACCTGATTTGCGGGGATTGCAGATGATATGCGCTTCGGGCTTGTTCGAGTCAAGTTTGGAATGGTTCCAGACTGATCAGGTGATCTTCTCCAGCCGTTCCTTCGTCATGCTGCCGGGCACGATGGTGATCGGTATCGGCAGGGTGCCGGCGGATTTGGTGAGCTGGGTCACCAGCGGGCCGGGGCCGGATTTGTCGGTGCCCGCGCCGAGCACCAGCACCGCCACATCGGGATCCTCGCGCACCTGGGCGAGGATCTCGGCCACCGGCTCGCCCTCGCGGATCACCAGCTCGGGATCCACGCCCTGACGATCGCGCATCCATTTGGCGAACACCTCGAAATGCGCCTCGATGCGCTCGCGCGCCTCTTCGCGCATGATGTCGCTCACGCCGATCCAGTGATTGAATTCCTCCGGCGGGATGATGGCAAGGATCGTCACCCCCGCGCCGGTATGGGCCGCGCGCATGGCGGCGAAACGCATGGCATTGAGGCATTCGCGGCTGTCGTCCAGAACCACCATGAACTTGCGCATCATCCGCCCTCCCGTTTCGCGCGATCATGGCGCAAGGCGGGGCCTGCGGCAAGCGTGAAGTCACCCTTGCCGCTTTCAGGCGCGGGCCTTTCGCTTCGATACACTCCTGCGTAAAAATCGTCTGAATCTCCGGTTCAGGAAGGACAGGATCAGGTTCTTGAAGAAAATGACAATGCCCACCACAAAACCGCCAATCCATGCAACGAAGGCTATGGCCTCATCCGCATAGCGCAGGGTGGCGCGCAGTATTCTCGATTTGCCAAGGAGTTCCATATAGCCAACGGCCCGCTTTTTCACCGCCCTTGTGAAGCGGGCCAGTTTGTGGGCTTCGGTGAAATTCTCCACCTTCCTGAGCAGATAGAACGTGCTAACCGTGCCGATATCATCTTGCATGCTCAGAACATTGCCCATGAATTCCCGCAGAGGGCGCAGGGCCTTGGGGCGTATGGCGCGCTTGAGATTGCGGGGCAGGGCGCTCAAGGGGCTGTTTTTCAGAAGCTTCCAATCGATCGCCCTTTTCCCTGCTCGGAGGATCGCGCGCGCAAGCGGGCGCGAAATGGCTCCCATCTTTCGCGCGGTTTTCAGCAGCGATGCGCCAATCTTGACCGTGTAACTGCTGCCTGCGCTGGTAAGCGTCATCGCCTCGGCGCCGAGGCCGATGACGGAAAGCGTGAGGTCGAACTGGTCCACCTCCTGCCCCAGAGCCATGTTGATCAACTGCCGTGAAACGCCCACAACATCCCCGATCGGCGTCAGATCGACAGGTGCCCTGCAAGCCAGGATCCAGGAGAAATCGCAGGAATCCGCATTGACGGAGCATGCCAGGCATCGTCCGGCTTTTCGGAGCAAACTGTTGTCATGTTCACGCGCGTCCGCGATCCTGTTAGCCAGCTTGGGCGAGGGTGCAACGCCGTGGTGCCCCGCCACCTCGATGACGGCATCGATCGCCAGCCAGTTCCGCGGCTCCTCCAGGAGGAGCGATTTCAGTTTCCGATCCAGCTTTTCCTGTGTGATCTCCCTCGCGGCGAGGCACTCCACCTTTGCCTCTATCCGATCCTGTGCCTCATCCACGAGAGGCTTGAATGCGGGCGCGCGATAGATGGCGAGGCCGCTTCGAACCGTGCCGACAAGGGAAACGATCAGCAGCAGGGTGAGAGCCAGGCCAGCAATCCTGCGCCACATCCCGCGGCCTCCTTGAAATGGCCCCCACGCGCCAAATACCCCGAAATCGCTAGCGCACCATCCCCACGATATCCAGCGTGCGATCGAGGATCGGCGCGGCGATTGCACGTGCTCGCGCGGCGCCATCGCCTAGGATGCGGTCCAGCTCGCCCGGATCCTGCATCAGCTCTTCCATCCTGCCGGCAATGGGCGAAAGCTTCTCCACCGCAAGCTCCGAAAGCATCGGCTTGAATTCGGAAAACTGCTTCCCCCCCACCTGCCTCAGCGCCTCTTCCACCGAGATATCCGCAAGCGCGGCATAGATGCTGACGAGATTCTTCGCCTCCGCCCGCCCCTCGAGCCCCGCCACCTCGCTCGGCAGGGCATCGGGATCGGTCTTTGCCTTGCGGATCTTCTTCGCGATCGTGTCGGCGTCATCCGTCATGTTGATGCGGCTCATGTCGGACGGATCGGATTTCGACATCTTCTTCGTGCCGTCCCTCAGGCTCATCACCCGGGTTGCCGCGCCCTCGATCACGGGCTCGGGCAGGGGGAAGAAATCCACACCGTAATCGTGATTGAACTTGGCGGCGATATCGCGCGTAAGCTCGAGGTGCTGCTTCTGATCCTCGCCCACAGGCACATGGGTGGCATGGTAAAGCAGGATATCGGCCGCCATCAGCGTGGGATAGCTGAAAAGCCCCACGCTCGCCTTCTCGCGGTTCTTGCCGGCCTTGTCCTTGAATTGGGTCATGCGGTTGAGCCAGCCGATGCGCGCCACGCAGCTGAACACCCAGCCAAGCTCGGCATGGGCCGAAACCTGGCTCTGGTTGAAGAGGATGGATTTTTCGGGATCGAGCCCGGCGGCGATATAGCCGGCGCATAGCTCGCGCGTGGCGCGGCGCAGCTTTTCGGGCTCCTGCCAGACGGTGATCGCATGGAGATCGACGATGCAGTAGATCGTCTCCATCCCGCTTTCCTGCATCTCCACGAAGCGCTTGATCGCGCCGAGGTAATTGCCCAGCGTCAGCCCGCCCGAGGGCTGGATGCCCGAAAAAACCCGGGGGCTGAAGGCGCTGTTGTCGGCTGCGGGCGTGGTTGCGGCCTCGCTCATGATGCTTCTCCGTCTGGCAATTCGCTGGGCTTTCGCTTACCGATGCTGCGAAGGGCCGTCAATGGGATGGCAGGCAATACGGGAAAGCTCGAAAATGCAGCAGGATCACAATGCGCCCCCCTTCAATCCCCTCCCTCCGGTGGTCATCGCGCTGGCGGTGGTGATCTTCGGCCTCGAGGTGCTGTTCTCGCTGGCTACCAAAGGCTTCATCGGCCCGCCCGAGGCGGTGGGCTGGCGGCTGGCGGCCCTGCGCGATTACGCCTTCTACCCGCAGATCCTGCAATGGATGCTGGAAACGGGCCAGGCGCCGCCCGAACTTCTCGTGCGTTTCGCCACCTATCCTTTCATCCATGTTTCCTTCACCCAGATGCTGTTCGTCGTGGTGTTCATCCTCGCGATCGGCAAGGCGGTGGGCGAGGTGCTCTCCTTCTGGGCGGTGCTGGTAGTGTTCTTCGGCGCGGCGATCTTCGGGGCGCTGGCCTATGGTCTGCTGGTGCCCGATGGCCGCCCGCTCACCGGGGGCTTTCCGGCCGTCTACGGGCTGATCGGCGCCTTCACCTATCTCTTGATGAACAGGCTGGCCGCCGTCGGCGCAAACAGATACCGCGCCTTCAGCCTGATCGGCTTTCTGCTCCTGATCCAGCTTGTCTTCGGTATCCTCTTCGGCTCCTCGAAGGACTGGATCGCCGAAATTGCAGGTTTCGCCGCCGGTTTCGCCCTCACCATCCTGCTTGCCCCCGGAGGCTGGCGCCATTTCCTGCGGGTGATCCGCCGCCGTTGAGGCTTTCCCCCCCTCACTGGTCTCTTAAATATCCCCGCCGGAGGCATCCAGCCCCGGTCAGAGGCGCAGGGCGCAGGCCCTCAGCCCTGCCCGCGCCGCAAGCCGGCTTTCATCTCCGCCAGCCGGAAGGCGCCGAAAAGCCGGGCGAAGGCGAAATAGCTGATCGCACCGATGGCGATGAGAATGGCCAGCGCAAGATAGCGCCAGCCGGCAAGCGCGAAAACAGGGCCCAGCACCAGCTGCCCGAGATAGAGACAGATCCCCATCGCGAGGCTTGCCGCCAGGATGCGCCAGATGCGCCGGCGAAAGCGCCCGTCGAGCCGCGCCGCCCGGCCCATCGGGCGCGAACCGCGCCGCAGCTGCCAGACCATCGCCCAGGCGGAAATGCTGGTGCCGAGCGCGGCGGCCAGATAGCCGATCACCGGGGCAAGGCCGATTGCCAGAGCGGCATTCACAAGGAGCGATACAAGCGCGTAGTAGAAGGGCGTCCGGGTGTTTTCACGCGCAAAGAACAGCGGCTGATAGATCTTCTGCAGCACGAAGGCCGGCAGGCCGAGCCCGTAGACAGCCACGGCGGCGGCGGTGGCGGCGGTGTCGTCGGGGCCGAATCTGCCGCGCTGGAAGAGCACTTCCACAAGCGGGATCGGCACCACGATCAGCGCCACGGCGGCGGGGATGGTCAGCGCCAGCGCGATCTCCGCGGCGCGGCTGAAGGCGTCCTGTCCGCCCTTTGTGTCGCCGGCTTCGAGGCGGCGGGAAAGCTCGGGGAGAAGCACGATCCCGATCGCGATCCCGACAACCCCGAGCGGAAGCTGGTAGAGGCGGTCGGCATTGTATAGCCAGGCCACCGCGGCATCGAACCGGCTGGCCACCTGGCGCCCGATCAGGAGATTGATCTGAACCACGCCGCCGGCGAGCGCGGCGGGGGCGGCGATGCGGGCGAGGCGGACGAGATCCGGGGTGATGCGGGGGCGGCGCGGTATCAGCGCAAACCCGGCCCGCCTTGCCGCCAGCCACACCAGCGCAAGCTGCGCCATGCCCGCGATCGGCACCGCCCAGGTGATGGTGCGCCCCACATCGAGCCCCAGCCGGGCCGCCAGAAGGAGCGCGGCGATGAAGATCACGTTGAGGAGCACCGGCGCGGCGGCGGCGGCGGCGAAGCGGCGGGTGGCATTGAGCACGCCCGAGAGCAGGGCCGCGAGCGAGATGAAGAGAATGTAGGGGAATGCGATGCGCCCGTATTCCACCGCAAGCGTGAAGCGTTCGTCGCCGGCGAATCCGGCCGCCATGGCGAGCACCAGCCAGGGCATGGCCCAGATGGCGAGGATCGTGAACAGCGAAAGAAAGGCCAGCAGCGCCGAGAAGGCATCGCGGGCAAATCCCAGGGGATCGTCGCCCGCTTCCAGCTTTTTTGCGAACATCGGCACGAAGGCCATGTTGAACGCCCCTTCCGCGAAGAAGCGGCGGAAGAGATTGGGCAGCGAGAAGGCCACGATGAAGGCCTGGGCCTGGGCGCCGGTGCCGAGATAGGCGGCGATCATCATGTCGCGCAGGAAGCCGAGGATGCGGCTCATGAGAGTCCAGCCGCCCACGGTGAGGAAGCCCGAGGTCATGGTGCTGCGCGTGGGCGGGGCTTCCGGCTTCGCGGCCCTTTCGCTCATGCCTCGCCCCTGGCCCGCTCGGCCCCCTCCTCGATGGCGCGGCGCAGTCTTTCCTCGAGCCGCTTCTGCTTTTCGCGGCTGTGGAGCTTCAGGCCGAACATGTCCTTCACATAGAAGCTGTCCACCGCCTGCACGCCATAGGTGGCGATAACGGCGCTGGCGATCTGGATATTGGCATTGGCGAGCGTGCGGGTGAGATCGAATAGCAGGCCGGGACGATCGCGGGTATCCACCTCGATGATCGTGTAGAGATCGGAGCCCTCGTTATCGAAGCTGATGACGGTGGGCACGCGGAAGGGGCGCTCGCGCTTCTTCAGCTTGTCGCGCGATTTCAGGGCATCGCGGGCGATGATCTCGCCGTGGAGCGTTTTCATGATCATCTGGCGCAGGCGCTTGAGCTTCGAGCTGTCATAGGGCCGGCCGTCGCCGTCCTGGATCCAGAAAACGGCCGTGGCATAGCCATCCTTCGAAGTATAGGTGCGCGCATCCACCACATTCGCGCCCACGAGCGCCAGCGCCCCGGCAAGGCGCGAGAAGATGCCGGGGTGATCGGCGAGCGCAAAGGCCGCACGGGTAGCGTCGCGTTCGGGATCGGGCTTGAGATCGATGGCGATCTCGTTTTCCGGCAGATCGCGCAGCATCCTGGCGAAAACCACATGCGCCTCGCCGGGAAGCCCCTGCCAGTAATCGTCGTAATGGCGTGCGATTTCCTTTTTCACCGCCGCGCGCTCCCAGTCCGCGAGCGCGGCCCTGAGCGCCTTTTTCGCTTCCGATGCCCGCGCGGCGGTGCCGAGCGCTTCCATTCCGCCCTCGAGCACGGCCGTCGTGTCGGCATGGAGCTGGCGCAGCAGCATGGCCTTCCAGTTGTTCCAGGTGCCGGGGCCGACGCCGCGGATATCGCAGACGGTAAGCACCGTCAGCAGATCGAGCCGCTCGCGCCGCTTCACCGCCTTGG
>JALVEX010000192.1 GCA_027030435.1 Paracoccaceae bacterium | reverse complement strand
AAGCAGATTTGCGAGTTGTAGCTGGTTATCTGTATTGCCAGAAGAATGAAGTCTGCCTCATATGTTCCATTCAGCATTCGCAGCGCCGCGATTTCTGTGCTGCTGGATTTTGCCCGGGCACCAAATGCAAAATCCCGCCGCCACCCACAAGATGTGATGACATGCCGCCCCCGATCCCCTATACTTGGCCCCATAACGGCCGCCAAAAGGCCGGCGCAAACCACGCATGAGGCACAAGATGAGCAGATATTCCCGCAGAACCCTCCTCCTCGGCGCAACGGCGCTCGCCGCCACGACTGCCGCCTGCGGCAACGGCATCGGCAGCCGCGGCGCCGAAGAGATCGATGCGCGCTGCGACGCGACTCTCGAATACATGTTCTCCAAATACCCCGGCACCCGCGATCTCGCCGAAAAGGCGGTGGCGATGCTGATCATCCCGCTTGTCACCAAGGCCGGGCTCGGCATCGGCGGCGCCTACGGGCGGGGCTGCCTGCGCATCAATGGCGTGACGGTGGATTACTATTCCGTCGCCTCCGGCTCCTTCGGGCTCCAGATCGGCGCCCAGCAATACGCCCAGGTGCTGTTCTTCATGACGGACGAGGCCCTGCGCGATTTCCGCAGCTCCTCGGGCTGGGCCGTGGGGGGCGATGTGGAATATGTGGCGATCGACAAGGGCGGCAACGTCAGCGTGGAAACGACAACCGTCCTCGCCCCGGTGATCGCCGTCGTCTTCGGCCAGGCGGGCCTCGCGGCGGGGGCCACGCTCGAAGGCACGAAATACACCCGCATCATCCCCTGAAGCGAAGTCGCGGCAAGGGCTCCTTCCCCTCTCGTCACTGGTCTGAAATATCCCGGGGGCGCGGGGGCGGAGGTGCGGCAGAATGACGGCAGCCCCCGCATCCCTGGCTGACAGGCACGCAAGGTTCCGGGCAGGATGCGCCCGGCTTTCACGTGCCCCTATTCCCCTTGCGCAGCATCCCCACCGGCCGGCACCAGATCGCTGATCCCCGCATTGGCGGCCCGCGCCAGATCGGGATCGAGCGTCATCGGGATATATTCCCCGCGCCGCCACAATTCCCCCAGATCGTCGTAATGACGGCTGAGGGGATGGCCCGATTGTCCGGTCGCGATGATGAAGACCGAGGCATCGGGATCGGCGAAATCGTAAACCCCGCGATAGCCCGCGCCGTGCACGTTGAGGAAGGGATCGGGATCCCTGCCCGAGGTGCGCCCGCGCAGGAGCGTGTTGTCGCCCCCCGAGGTGGACTGGCGGATATTCACGAAATAGCGCAGCACCGGCAGCTTGCCGAGCACCTTGTGATCGTGGGCGGCCTGATGCGCATCGCCCCAGCGCAGGCTCGCCAGATCGCGCCCGTAATGCTCGCCGATCCACAACAGCGCATCATCGAGCGCCAGGCGCGCGATGTCGGTGCAGCTTTCCACCGCCTCCGACTGGATGACGTCGCACCATTTCGAGGCCCCCTCCGTATCGCGAAAGACCCGCTCGATGAACAGGGGCTGGAGATGATTGAACTTCTCCGCCAGCGGCCCGAGCTCATCCTGCATGAGCCGCTTCTGCAGGGCCCGCATCCAGGCGGCATAGATCAGGGGCTCGGGCATGTGCTCGTTCATCTCGCCGTTCCAGCCCGCCAGCATCTCGAGCGCCACCTGCCGGCGCCGCTCCGGCGTGCCCTCGGGCGCGGGCTCCCCGGTGAACCACAGATCCCGCCCCACCAGCGGCAGGAGGCTGCGGGCGGTGAAGCTCACCGTATCGAGCTGCGCCTCGATGAAGCTTTCGCGCGTGTGCACCTCGCGGTTCATCATCAGCTTCTTCCAGCGGAAGATGCGCTGGCTGTCGCCCCAGAGATAACTCACGTGAAAGGGAAAGGGGCGATCGACCGTCTTGTTGTTGGTGTTGCCCAGAATGCCGCCGGGGGGATCGACGAATTCGGGATTGCGGCTGTAATCGGCCATGCCCTGCCAGCGGTTTTCGCGGATCCAGCCGGGCGATGGCATGCGCCCCTTCGTCTGGTGACGGGGATCGCGCAGCGGCATGGCGCCGATGGTTTTCATGGCGATACGGGTGCCGTCCGTGAGCATCAGGTTCTGCGAAGGCGCGACGAAGAGCCGCCCGGCCGCGATCGCCTCCTCGATGGAGCCCGCGCGCATCAGGCGCAGGCCCGAGGTCATGGAGGTATCGCGCCCCGTCAGCATCGTCCAGGAAAGCGCGGCCACATGGCCCTTCGGGGTGATGGCGGCGAGATCGTAGTGATTGCCGGGCAGCACCGGGCCGTTGGCGCTCCAGCGCAGGGTGACGGTAACGGGGCGCTGGCCCTTCACGTTGATGATGGACTGGCGGGTGACGAAGGGCTTGTAGCCGTTCGGGGTGAGATATTCCTGCGGGTTCTCCGGGTTGAGCTTCTCGATGAAGAGATCCTGATCGTCCATGTAGGCGGAGGTGAGCCCCCATCCCATGCGCTCGCTGCGCCCCACCAGCACCACCGGCATGCCCGGAATGGTGCCGCCGATCACCGCGCCGCTCTCGAGTTGCAGGCGGGCGAGATACCAGATCGTCGGCGCGCTGAAGCCCAGATGCGGATCATTGGCGAGAAGCGCGCCGCCCGCGGCCGAACGCCCGGCCGCCGCCGCCCAGGCGTTGGAGGCCCCGGCAAGGCCGCGCGCGGGGAAGGGCGAGAGGGGATCGCCGGCCTTGGGATCGGGCGCGGTGAGCGCGGCGCGCTGGCGCGAAAGCCCGCCGGCCGGGAAAAGGCTCGCATAGGGCGGCAGGGCGGCTATGCCGGGGCCGGGGAAATCCGGCAGGATGTCGCGCACCCGTTCTTCGGGCAGCAGGAGCGAGGCGCGCGCGCGCAGCACCTCATCTTGCAGATGGCCCGAAAGCTGCACTGCCATCAGCTTCATGATGGCAATGGAATCGGCCGGCTGCCAGGGGGCGATCTCGTTGGAAAACAGGAAGAATTCCGGTGCCCCGCGCCCGCGAGCGCCCTTGTTCACCTCCTCGAGCCAGGCATTGACCCCGGCCGCATAGGCCCTGAGCGCGGCTTGCGTCGCTTCGTCCTGCGCCGCCACCGATTGCTGCGCGAGGCGATAGAGATCGAGCCGGCGCATGAGATCGTCGATCGGCAGGGTGCGGGTGCCGAACAGTTCCGAAAGGCGCCCCTGGGCGGTGCGGCGCAGCATCGTCATCTGCCAGAGCCGATCCTGCGCATGGGCGAAGCCGAGCGCGAAGAACACGTCCTCGTCGTTCTGCCCGAAGATATG
>JALVEX010000191.1 GCA_027030435.1 Paracoccaceae bacterium | reverse complement strand
AACCGGATCTACAGGGGATGCGGGAGCGTGCTGCTGATCGCCATGGCGGGGATCGTGATCCATGCGGCGATCCTGCCGGAGGCGCTCAGGGCAAGGCTCGATCGCTATTCGCTTGTCTTTCTGCTGGAGAGCCTCGGCATCTGGGCCTTTGGCATCTCCTGGCTGGTGAAGGGGGAAGCCATAGCGATGCTCAACGATCCCGGCTGAATGGTTCGGGGGGCTATTCCTCAGGATGAAGATCCATCCGACGTATCGGCGCAATGGCGGCGGAAGGCCTGTTTGAGCATGTCCAGCTCTGCACGCAGAAGGCCGATTTCGGCCCGGATGTCATCCCCAAGCGCATTTCCGGCCAGTATGGCGAAGCTGCCGAGGACAGCGCCGCTTTGCCGATCCCGCAGCAGGATACTTTCCACGCCATCGGAAATGATCTCCCCAGGGATCGGCACCGTCACGTGCCAGTGCCCGGGCTGATCCGCGATCGCCTCGATTGACAGCCCGGCAAGCGGCTTCTCCCGGTGAAGGGCTTCGAGCGGCGGGGGATGCTGGCCTGCCTCATTGCCACCGGCAATCAGGACACCCTCCCAGATCCCTTTCGCGATCTTCGCTTCAACAAGCCTGTATCCCTTCATTGGGGAAGCCCTTTCTGCCAGAGGCCGGCGCTCAGACGGCGGCCCGCACACGGCGCACAACCGTCAGGTCGCGCAGATGGATGCGATTGAATTCAGGGTTCTCGAAGATGACATCGAGCCAGAATTTTTCAACCCGCTTCTCGTTTATCCGCGAATAGGCGAGATCGAATTCAGCCACCCCTTCACCCGCTCCAGGCGGTATCTCGCATACCAACTGCTCCGTATTCGGGCCACAGGTGATGTTGAGGCGGACGAATATCTCGATATCCCGCTCTGTCATGCGATCAATGGTTGCGCGGAAAACATGATCCTTTTCGAGCCCCTCGAGGCTCTCCGGCGGAAGATCGAGCGCCAGCGATAGGAAGCTCCCCTCGAAGGCAAAGGCTTCCAGCCGGAGCCCGAAAGGTGCCAGCACATCCTCGCAATCATCATTGCGGATCTGGCGGAGGATGATCTCCGATCTCGGGCAATCGTGAAAGATCTTCGCTTCATTGCCATAAGAAGAACCATTCCCCACAGCCGCGATCCCCGGCGGCGCCAGCGGCCCGCGCCAGATCTCCGGGCGCCAGGCCCAATCCGTGCCGATCGGGCGTTCGATGGCGTTCGTGCCGCGCAGGGGCAGCCGGAGGCGTCCTTCCGCCACGTTGAAAAATCTTCTAAGCTCATGTTCGAGCGCGCGTGCGTCATCGCGCTTTCTGCGCAGGGTCAGAAGATCGGCCCGCACGGCCTGCCGCGCTGCCTGCTGCCAATGGCGCAGGCAGCGTCTGTGCATGAGCTTGTCAATCCGGTTTGGCATCATCCTGCCTGATCGCCCTCATCCTGCGGCCGCCGCCGCATTTCCGTTGCGCACACGCTCTGCCGCCTCATAGCAGAAAGCAATAATGGTGGAAAATGGTTAACCACATTCCCGATGCCGGACCGCTTTTCCTTCAGCCTGCCCGGAGCCTTGGCCTGGGCCGGGGGAGCTTTGGTGGCCTGCCCCCCGTGCCGGCCCGCGCTGTGGCCCCGCCCCGGCCTTGCGGGTTGGCGGCACGCAGGGTTTCGACAAGGGAAAGGAGCAGCTTGCGCTCTGCCTGCTTTCCGGGGGCCGTGTTGTCCGGGGGGATGACGGACACCGTCACGATCCGCTGGCGAAGATCGAACATGGCCCGCCAGTATTCGCCCTTCGTCCCCGGCAGGGATGAATTGCCGTCATCCCGGAGGTGGATGATGAACATGCCGTCGCGATCTTCCATTCCAAGAATGCGCACATCTTCTGCCCTGCCCGATCGGCTGAGCGCCGCCCTCCCTGCCTTGCTCGCAAAGAAGGCATGCAAGGCAGCGGAGGAAAGTTCGTCCGTCAGGGGCGTGCCGGATACGGTAACCGTGATGAGCGCCGGCAATTCGGGGTGAGGGTGGCGCGGTGAGCCGCTGATCGCGGCGCAGCTTGCGAGAAGCAGGAAATCGCCGCCGGGGGATTGCCTGATTGCATCGGGAACGATGCAAAAGCCTTTCGGCCCCCTGATCCTCACTTCCCCATCCGCAACCATCGCCGCCCGGGGCGGGAGCGGCGCAAAGGAGAGCCGGCCAGGCCCGGTTTGCGAGCATCCCGCGAGTGCAGCCATTGCCAGCATCAGCGCGCCCCTCCGGGCGGGGCGTGCAGGCCGTGGCCTCTCAGAGATCCATGTAGACATGGCGCTCCTTCTTGGCTCCCGGGTGGGTAACCGCCCCGAGCCGGGTCGGGCCGACCTGCTGGGCGTATTTCCACAAAGCGCCATTGGCATAGATGGTCTCACGCGGGCCTTCCCACTCGGCGCGGCGCTTTTCAAGCTCCTCATCCGTCAGGTCCACCGAAATCACGCCTTTGATGGCATCGAGCGTGATCATGTCGCCATCGCGAATGAGAGCGATCGGCCCGCCATGAGCGGCCTCGGGGCCCACATGGCCCACGCAGAAGCCGCGCGTTGCGCCGGAAAAGCGGCCATCGGTGATGAGCGCCACCTTCTTGCCCATGCCCTGGCCGGAAAGCGCGGCGGTGGTGGCGAGCATCTCGCGCATGCCGGGGCCGCCGGCGGGGCCCTCGTTGCGGATCACGATCACATCGCCTTCCTTGTACTGGCGCTTCTGCACCGCCTCGAAGGCATCTTCCTCACATTCGAACACCCGCGCGGGGCCGGTGAAAACCTGCTGCTCCTCGCTCATCCCGGCCACCTTCACGATGGCCCCATCGGGCGCGAGATTTCCCTTCAGCCCCACAACGCCGCCGGTTTTGCTGATCGGATTGCTTACCGGATGGATCACCTTGCCATCGGCCTCGCGGGTCACGATGTCGATCTCCTCGCCGATGCTGCGGCCTGTCGCTGTCATGCAATCGCGGTGGATGAGGCCGGCCTTGTCAAGCTCCTTGAGGATCACGGGCACACCGCCGGCCTCGTAGAGATCCTTCGCCACATAGGCGCCGCCGGGCTTCAGATCAACGAAATAGGGGGTATCGCGAAAGATCTCGCACACGTCATCCAGATCGAAATCGATGCCGGCCTCATGGGCAATCGCCGGCAGGTGCAGGCCGGCATTGGTGGAACCCCCGGTGCAGGCCACCACGCGCGCGGCGTTGATCAGGGCTTCACGGGTCACGATATCGCGGGCGCGGATGTTTTTCTCAAGCAGGTTCATCACCGCCTCGCCCGAGGCCTCGCAATACTGATCGCGGCTCTCGTAAGGCGCGGGCGCGCCCGAGCTGTTGGGCAGGGCAAGGCCGATCGCCTCGCTCACGCAGGCCATCGTATTGGCGGTGAACTGCCCGCCACAGGCGCCGGCCGAGGGGCAGGCCACGGCCTCGAGCTTTTCCAGCTCGCATGTGGAAAGCTCGCCCGCCTGGTGCTTGCCCACGGCCTCGAACACATCCTGCACCGTTACATCCTTGCCATTGAGCCGGCCGGGCAGGATCGAGCCGCCGTAGATGAACACGCTCGGCACGTTGAGCCGCACCATGGCCATCATCATGCCGGGGAGCGATTTATCGCATCCCGCGATGCCGACAAGGGCATCATAGCAATGGCCGCGCATGGTGAGTTCCACGCTGTCGGCGATCACCTCGCGCGATACCAGCGAGGCGCGCATCCCCTCGTGGCCCATGGCGATGCCGTCGGTAACGGTGATGGTGGTGAATTCGCGCGGCGTGCCTTCGCCCGCCTTCACCCCCATCTTCACCGCCTGCGCCTGGCGGTTGAGCGCGATATTGCATGGCGCGGCCTCGTTCCAGCAGGTGGCAACCCCGATCAGCGGCTGGTGGATCTCGTCCTCGCTGATGCCCATCGCGTAGAGATAGGAGCGGTGCGGCGCGCGTTCCGGGCCTTCCGTCACATGCCGGCTCGGCAGGCGGGATTTGTCAAAGCGGGTGTTCTTCTTCATCGGGGCCTCCCATCATCAGCTTTCGCGTTTTGATAGGCGAGGCGGGGGCATTCCACAAGCGAGATTGCAGCGGCCGGGCAGTGCCTGTAACCTGCGCCGGGCAGGCAACAGGGCAGGAAGCAGGAAGATGACACCGGAATTCAAGGCCTATATCGCCCCGGCGCGGCTCTATCCACAGATCTGGCGGCTGCTTCTGGGGATATTGCTGATCGTCTTCATCTATGCGGGCTTTACCGCGCTCGTGCTCGCGGGCGTATTCGCCGCCACCATGCCCTTCGGCTTCTTTCCCTTCCTCATGGAGCTTGCGAGCCCGTCAAAACCCGTTCCCACCCTGGTGCTCCTGTTCTCCCTGATCGGCTTTGGCCTCGGCGCGATCATCGCCGCACCGGCCTGCCATTACCGCAGCCCGGCAACGCTCTTCGGCCCGCTCGGCGAAACGCTGCGCGGCTTCCTGATCACCGTTGCGATCTGTCTGGCCTTCTTCATCGTGTTCGGCGCTCTCACGCTCGTATTCAGCAGCGTGGCCGAAAATCTCCCCTTCGACCAATGGCTGCGCTTCCTGCCTCTTGCCGTGCCGCTGGTTCTGTTGCAGACGGCATCCGAAGAGCTTGTGTTTCGCGCCTATCTGCCCCAGCAGCTTGCCGCGCGCTTCACCTCCCGGGCGGTCTGGATGGTTGTGCCTGCGCTCCTGTTTTCGCTCCTCCATTTCAATCCGAAATTCGGCCCGGAGGCCTGGATGATCGTTGCCACGGTTTTCGCCTTCGCTCTGATTGCGACTGATCTTGTGGAGCAGACGGGCAGCCTCGGCGCGGCAATCGGGCTGCATTTCGTCAACAATCTCTTCGCCTTGCTGGTGATCGCGATGGACGAAACGATCACCGGGCTTTCCCTCTATGTCAGCCCGCTGCCGGCTGGCATGGCCCAATGGGCCGTTTCGGTTGCGATCAATCTTGCGTTGCTATTGGTGCTCTGGCGCATTTTGCGCTACGCGCTCACACGCTGAGGCCTCTGCCGCTCCTGGCGGGCGCTCCGGGCGGGGCCGTTTGCATTTCCCCCTGATCCCGCCTATTTCAGGAGGCAAGACTTCCCAGCAAGGTGGTGCAGATGAACTGGATCTCGAATTACGTCCGCCCGAAGATAAATTCCCTGTTTTCGCGCCGCGAGGTGCCCGAGAACCTTTGGACGAAATGCCCCGAATGCGGCACCATGCTCTTTCATCGGGAACTGAAGGAAAACCTTAACGTCTGCACCAATTGCGATCATCACATGCCCATCGCCCCGCGCGATCGGCTTGCGGCGCTGTTTGACGGCGGGGTTTTCACCGAGATCGACGTGCCCGATGCGCCGCCCGATCCGCTCGGCTTCCGCGATCAGAAGAAATATCCCGATCGCATGAAGGAGGCCCGCAAGAAAACCGGCGAAAAGGAAGCGATGCTGGTTGCCGAGGGCGAGATCGGGCGCACCCCGATCGTGGCCGCAGCCCAGGATTTCCGCTTCATGGGGGGCTCGATGGGGATCTATGTGGGCAACGCCATTCTGGCGGCGGCCGAGCGGGCGGTGAAGAAGAAGAGCCCGTTCATCCTGTTTTCCGCCGCCGGAGGCGCGCGCATGCAGGAGGGTATCCTGAGCCTGATGCAGATGCCGCGCACCACGGTTGCGGTGCAGATGCTGAAGGAAGCAGGCCTGCCCTATATCGTGGTGCTGACGCATCCCACCACCGGCGGTGTCACGGCGTCCTATGCGATGCTTGGCGATGTGCAGATCGCCGAGCCCAACGCGCTGATCGGCTTTGCCGGCAGCCGGGTGATCGAGCAGACCATCGGCGAGAAGCTCCCCGAGGGCTTCCAGCGATCGGAATATCTGCTTGATCACGGGATGCTCGATCGGGTCACCCACCGCAAGGATCTGCGCGATGATCTGATCACCATAACCAGGATGCTGCTGCGGCTCGATCCGCCGATCAAGGGCGATCTGCCGAAGCCGACCGCGGACGAAGCGAAGCCCGGCAAGGCTGATGCGCAGGCTGGCGAGGCTGCGGCGGAGAATGCCGATGAAGGCTCGGCCGAGGCCGCGCAATCCGGCGCAACGACTGAAGCGGAAAAGTGAGCCGCTCTACTTCCGACCGCATCCTTGAGCGGATGCAGGCGCTGCATCCAAAGATCATTGATCTCACGCTGGATCGTGTCTGGCGCCTGCTTGCCGCGTTGGGCCATCCCGAGCGCAAGCTCCCGCCCGTGATCCACATAGCCGGAACCAACGGCAAGGGCTCGGTGCAGGCGATGCTGCGCGCGGGGCTGGAGGGAGCGGGAATGCGCGTCCATGCCTATACCTCGCCGCATCTTGCACGCTTTCATGAGCGCATACGCCTCGCCGGAAAGCTGATCGAAGAGGATGCGTTGATCGAAATCCTTGACGAATGCCTCGCCGCGAATGGCGAAGATCAGATCACCTATTTCGAGATCACCACCGTTGCCGCCCTTCTGGCCTTCTCGATCGTGCCGGCGGATTTCACCCTGCTGGAAGTCGGGCTCGGCGGGCGGTTCGATGCAACCAATGTGATCGAGAAGCCGGCGCTCACCATCATCACGCCGGTTTCGATCGATCACACGCAGTTCCTCGGCGAAACCCTTGCCGAGATTGCCGGCGAGAAGGCGGGGATCCTGAAGCGCGGCGTGCCCTGTATCGTCGGCCCTCAGCCGGAGGAAGCGCTTGCCGTGATCGAGGCGCGTGCCGAAAGCCTTGGG
Source organism: Paracoccaceae bacterium (assembly GCA_027030435.1). Lineage (GTDB taxonomy): Bacteria > Pseudomonadota > Alphaproteobacteria > Rhodobacterales > Rhodobacteraceae > WFVA01. The sequence goes on along the minus strand of JALVEX010000191.1, from coordinate 25,085 downwards.
GCGCCTGTTATCGCGCATGGCCAGCACTGGCACGTCTGGGAAGAGCGCGGGCGGCTTGTGTTTCAGGATGAAACGGGGCTTCTCGATCTCCCACTGCCCGTATTGCCGGGCGCGCATCAGATCGAGAACGCGGGGATTGCGCTTGCGGCCCTGCGCCACCTCGGATTGGGTGAAGAGGCCTGTGCGGCGGCGCTTACTCGCGCCGAATGGCCTGCGCGCATGCAGCGCCTGCGAAAGGGGCCACTGGCGCAGGCCGCCGGCAAGGCCGAGCTCTGGCTTGATGGCGGGCACAACCCCGCCGCGGGCAAGGCGATCGCCGCCCACCTGGCAACCCTTCCCACACGCCCCACGCATCTGATCTGCGGCATGCTTGCCACCAAGGATGTGGAAGGATACCTCCGCCCCCTGGCCGGCGTGGCCGAGAACCTGACCGCCGTTACCATCCCGGACGAGCCGGCCACCCTGCCCGCCGCCGAAACCGCCAAGATCGCAAGAGCAGTCGGCTTTCGGGCCGGACAGGCGGAAAATGTGGAAGCCGCCATACGCTCCATCTCGGCAAAGCACCCACGGGCGCGCATAGTGATCTGCGGATCTCTCTATCTGGCCGGTGCCGTTCTCAGAGAGAACGGGTGATCTGCAAACATTCGCTCAGGTATTGAAAGCGCGACAAGCCCCGAACGCGGGATCGGTCATGGCTTGGCGTTCCTCACATGCAAGGGCGGCACTGCTCAGGATCCGCGGCTTCCCCTTGTCCGCTCCCGCCAGGCGATCACCAATCCGGCGCCGATGATAAGGGCCGCGCCGGCAAGCATGGAAACCGTCGGCATCTCGTCAAACACGAAATAGCCGATCAGCAATGCCCAGATCATGGAAACATAGGTATAGGGCGCCAGGGTTCCCACATCGGCATGGCGGTAACTTTCGGTCAGCAGCATCTGCCCCATGCCGCCAAGAATGCCGGCCATGATCAGAAAAGCCGCTTCCCATGGTTCGGGCCGGACCCAGCCGAACGGGAGCGTCATCAGGCCGACCGTCATGGAGATCACCGAAAACCAGAACACGATGGCCGCCGTCTTTTCGCGCCCCGCCATGCTTTTCAGGGCAATCTGCGCCACCGCCGCGAACCCTGCCGAAGCCAGAACGATGAGCACCCCGAACAGCTCATGCCGCTCCGCTGCTCCGGTTTGCGCCCCGAGCCGTGGCCAGAGCATGATCAACACGCCTGCGAAGCCGGCAAGAATTGCCGCCAGGCGGATCATGCGAAAGCGCTCTCCCAGAAAGATCGCGGCCAGTATCAGGATCAGCACCGGCGTGATGAAACGCAGTGCGGTAACTTCAGGGAAGGGCAGGTATCTCAGCCCGAGAAAGCTCAGCCCCATCGCCATGGTGCCGGCCAGCCCGCGCAGCAGTTGCAGCCGCCAGTGCCCGGCATGGAGCCCATGCGCAAGATGCCCCCGGACAGCAAGCCAGGCAATGATCACAGGGAGCGCGAAAGCCGAGCGAAAGAACACCGCTTCGCCCGCCGGAATTTCCGGAACCGCCTTGATCAGGCTGTTCATCGCCGCAAACAGCCCGACGGCCGTCACAATCATGGCGATCCCGCGCAGGGGATTCACGGCGAAAGCCTCGCAACAGCCCAGCGCGCCGCATCCCCCACAGCTTCATCCGCATCATTCACAAGCTCCCGCGCCACCTCCCGCAAGGCCGGATCCTGCGAATTTCCGATCGCATAGAGCACGTTGCGCACAAAGCGGTCCCGCCCGATCCGCTTGATCGGACTGCCCGAAAACAGCGCCCGAAACGCCGCATCGTCAAGCCGCGCCAGATCCGCAAGCCTCGGCGCCAGAAGCTCGGGGCGCGCCTTGTAGCGGATTTCCCGCGCCTCGCAGGCAAACTTGTTCCAGGGGCAGACGGCAAGGCAATCGTCACAGCCGTAGATCCGGTTGCCGAGAAGCGGGCGCAAGGCCTCGTCCACCGGCCCCTTGTGCTCGATCGTGAGATAGGAAATGCAGCGCCGCGCATCCAGCTGATAGGGCGCGGGAAAGGCGCAGGTGGGGCAAATGTCAAGGCAGGCGCGGCAGGATCCGCAGTGATCGCGCCCGGGCCTGTCCGGCGGCAGTTCAACCGTGGTGAAAATCGCGCCGAGAAAAAACCAGCTTCCAAGCTCGCGGCTCACCAGATTGGTATGCTTGCCCTGCCAGCCAAGCCCCGCTGCCGCGCCGAGGGGTTTTTCCATCACCGGCGCCGTATCCACGAAAACCTTGATCTCCGCCCTATCCACCTGCTCCAGCAGCCAGCGGCCCACCCGCTTCAGCCGCTTCTTCACGATGTCATGGTAATCCCGGTTCTGCGCATAGACGCTGATCGCCCCCCGGTCCTTCCTCTCCAGAATTTCCAGAGGATCATGCTCAGGCGTGTAACATTCCGCCAGCATCACCACCGATTTCGCCTCGGGCCACAGCGCCGCCGGATTGCCCCGCCAATGCATCCGCTCCGCAATCCACCCCATCTGCCCGTGCCGCCCTTCGGCCACATATTGCGCCAGGCGCCCGGCAATCTCTGGCACGCTGTCAGGCCGGCAAACCCCGACAGCCGAAAAACCCTCTTCAAGGGCCTTCGCCGCGAGTCGTTCTTTCAGGTCTTCCGGCAACAGGCAGCCCCTTCATCTTGGCCGAAATACTCTCGGGGTGAATTGCGCGCAGCGCAAGAGGGGCGGAAAGCCCCTGCCCGACCACTAATCCCTAGAAATCGAGATCCGCGTAATGGCGCGGCGGCGGAAAGCCGGAAACATGATCCGCGAGGATCGAGCGGAAGGCCGGGCGCGATTTGATCTTCGCATACCAGTCCTTCACATTCGCATTCCGGCCCCAGTCCACATCCGAAATGTAATCGAGCGCCGAGATATGCGCCGCCGCCGCGAAATCCGCGAGCGTCATCACGTCTCCCGCAAGCCAGCGGCGGTGATCCAGAAGCCAGCCCATGTAATCGAGGTGGAACTTGATCCGCTGCGCTCCCGTCTTGATGTTGCGGCTGTCGGGATAACCCTCCCCCGCAAGCTTCTTGTTCACACGCTCATAGAGAAGATTCGCCGTCACCTCCCGGTGGAACTTGTCGTCAAACCAGTTGACAAGCCGGCGCACCTCGTAACGCGCCTTCGCCCCCTTCGGCATCAGAGCCGGTTCGGGGCGGGTCTCCTCGACATATTCACAGATCGGCGTGGATTCTGCCATTGTGAGGCCGTCGAGCTTCAGCACCGGCACCTTGCCGGCCGGGTTGCGGCGCAGGAAATCCGCATCCTGCTCCCAGTAGCGCTCCTCGATCAGCTCGACCTCGATCTTCTTCTCCGCCAGAACGAGCCGGACCTTGCGGCAGAAGGGCGAAAGGGGGAGGTGATAGAGTTTTGCCATATGTGCCATCCGATCTGTGCTCGGCCCTGATTGCGCCGAAACTGGCCTGAAATCAATCCTCGAAACACGCCGCGCGCCCATCCGCGCGGATGGTTGCCGCCCCTTCCATTATCCGCGCGGCCCTCTTCCTGAGAGCTGCCGAAGGCTTGCGCGCGCTTCGCCGTTTGGGATTGGGCAGCACCGCCGCAAGCCGGGCCGCCTGGCGTGGCGTGAGCTTGTCGGGCGTCACGCCAAAGGCCTTTCTGGCGGCCGCCTTGATCCCGAAAACCCCCTCGCCGAATTCGGCAACATTGAGATAGACCTCCAGTATCCGCCGCTTGCCCCAGATGGCCTCGACCATCGGGGTTATCACCGCCTCCAGTGCCTTGCGCGGCCAGCTGCGCCCCTGCCAGAGATAGACATTCTTCACCACCTGCTGGCTGATTGTCGAGGCGCCGCGCCGCCCGCCCGCCTCCAGCGCCCGGCGTATCTCGGCCATGTCAAAGCCCCAGTGACGGCAGAAATTCGCGTCCTCCGCGGCCACCACGCTTCTCAGCATCACCGGCGCGATTTCCTCGATCGGCACCCATTCCCGCTCCACCCCGCCGAGGCGGCGGCTTTCGGAATAGATGTAATAGGTCGTCGGTGGATTGATGAACCTGTAGAGCAATACGATCAGAAACAGAAATGCGAGGAAGGCAAACACCGCGCGCCAGCCCCAGCGCCACAGCCGCCGCAATATGCCGGCGCGTGGCGCAAGAGCCGCGCGGGCACGTTCGGATTTGCTGCTCGGGGCCTTTCCCTTTGCCGGCCGTTTCTTGCCCGCCGTCTTTCTTTTCGCTTGTTTTGCCACGGGCGAGCATAGCCACAGGAAAAGCGGCGTGGTCAACCCCCGCCGGGAAGCCCCGGCGCGAAAACCACTTTCCTGACACCCCGGTCAAACGCCCGGCTTACCCCCCGCAATCAATGCGCGCGCGCACATAGGCCGCATCCCCTTTCACGCTGTTCGCCACCACCGGGCAGCCGCTGGCGATCTCAATCGCCGCCGCGGCCTTGGGAAAAATCTCGCCGATCTTCGGCACCATCTCCCGGCTGGTGCGGATCGCTTCGGCCTTCTCGCCCTTGATACGCACCGCGAAGGTGCTGCCGGCAACAGTTATCACCTTCGGCCTGATCCCCATGAATTCCGGGTGCGGGCTATCGCAGGCGGCGAGCAGAAGAGCCAGCGCCGGCATGATATTTCGCATGTTTTCTCCTTTCGCCCCCAGCCTGCCGGGCCATGGTTAAGAAATCCTTACCGCCGCTCTTGCATCCTCGCCGGGCCTTCCTCACAATCTCCTTGCAGAACAGGAGACCAGACCCCGATGACCGCATCACAGGACGACAACGCCCGCCACGCCATGAAGATGGCCAAGAAGAAGGCCGCGCGCGAAAAGATCATGGCCACGAAAACCGATGAAAAGGGCCTGATCATCATCCACACCGGCAAGGGCAAGGGCAAATCCACCGCCGCCTTCGGCATGATCTTCCGCCATATCGCGCACGGGCTCCCCTCGGCGGTGGTGCAGTTCATCAAGGGCGGCATGTCCACCGGCGAGCGCGATCTGATCCTCTCGCGCTTCTCCGACCTGTGCGAATTTCACACCATGGGCGAAGGCTTCACCTGGGAAACCCAGGACAAGGCCCGCGATATCGAGATGGCGCGGGCCGCATGGGAAAAGGCGAAGGAGCTGATCCGCGACGAGAAGAACCGCATGGTCCTGCTGGACGAGATCAACATCGCCCTGCGCTATGATTACATCGACGTGAACGAGGTGATCGATTTTCTCCAAAACGAAAAGCCGGAGATGACGCATGTTGTGCTGACAGGGCGCAATGCCAGGCCCAAACTGATCGAGATCGCCGATCTGGTAACGGAAATGGAGCTTGTGAAGCACCCGTTCCGCTCCGGCATCAAGGCCCAGATCGGGGTGGAATACTGAACCGGAGCGCGCGAAAAGGGAAATCGCGCGCGGCTTACATGGCCTGATCCCGGCCTTCCCCGTTATCGCGATCGTTTTCGCCCGGCAATGGAAGGGCCCGGGCCTCGGCGAGGCTTTCGGCAAAGATCACCTGATCGCTGATCCCGGCGCTCTTGAGAAATCTCTTCTCCTCCTCGCTCGCGCCCGCAATGATGACCTGCGAACCCTGCTCGATTGCGCGGGCGGCAAATGCGGCCAGCGATCTGGCCCCGCTCATGTCGAAAAACGGGACATGGCTGAGATCGAGAATCACGCGCCGGGGGGGCAGGGATATGCGCTCGAGGACTGTCTCTATGACAGGGGCGGAGCCGAAGAAATATGCACCGGTGATATCAAGCACCAGCGTATCGCCGCCATTGCCCATGTGGGGATGCTCTTCCTCCGTCTCATAACCACCCATGCTCAGCGCCTCGACCCGGCTTGCACGCGCCAGCCGGCGCATGAAGAGAAGCGAGCCCAGCGCGATCCCCGTGATGATGGCTTCCGTCAGATCGCGGAAGATCGTCATCAGCATGGTCACGATCATCACGTTGGCCTCGGCCCGGGTCGTCCTGTAGAGGCTTCTGAGGGTTCCGAAATCGATCATGTGCAGAGAGATGAACACCAGCACGCCGGCAAGCGCGGCAAGCGGGATATAGCTTGCAAGCGGCGCCAGCAGCATGATGAAGAGCAGGAGCGCGCCGGCGTGAATCATGCCTGAAACCGGCCCATGAGCGCCGGCACGCACATTGGTTGCGGTGCGCGCGATCGTGCCGGTCACACATATCCCGCCCATGATGGCGCTGGCCATGTTGGCAACGCCCTGTGCGATGAGCTCCATGTTGGAGCGATGGCGCCGGCCCGTCATGCTGTCGGCAACAACGGCGGAGAGGAGCGATTCGATCGAGCCCAGCAGGGTAAAGGCGAGCGCGGCGGGCAACACGGCCTCGATCTTCCCGAGCGAGAGATCGGGGAGCCTTGGCGCGGGCAGACCCTGGGCGAGCCCTCCGAAAACCGAGCCGATGGTTTCTGTCTGCAGATCAAGGGCCCATGTCGCCAGAGCAGCCACGGCCACGGCCACGAGCATCCCCGGCGCCCGCGGGGCAATGTTTTTCAGCCCGTAGATGATCGCCACCGAAAGCGCGCCGATCAGGAGGCTTGTCATGTTGAGGGTCGGCAGGGCCTTGTAGAGCACCGGGAGCTTTTCAAGGAGCGCCCCCGGCTCTGTGCCGCCAAGATCGAGCCCGAGGAAGGGGCGCAGCTGGCTTGCAAGAATGATGATCCCGATCCCGGCGGTGAAGCCAAGCGTGACGGGATAGGGAATGTATTTCACGAATGTCCCCAACCGGAGCGCGCCCGCAAGAGCGAGCAACATGCCGGAAATGAAGGTCGCAAGAACAAGGCCGTCAAACCCGTGCGCCTGCACCGTGGCCAGAACGAGCACGATGAACGCGCCCGCCGGACCGCCGATCTGGTAGCGGCTGCCGCTCAGCAGCGAAACGAAGAAGCCGCCAACGATCGCGGTGAATATCCCACGATCCGGCGAGACTCCGGAAGCGATCGCGATGGCCATGGAAAGCGGCAGCGCCACGACGGCAACAGTCAGCCCCGCGATCAGATCGCGGCGAAATTCGCCCGCCCCGTATCCTTCCCTCAGAACGGTAACGAGCTTGGGCGTGAACCCTTCGGGAAACGTGAACGCCCCGCCGGGGCGGGTGGTGGCTGTATGTGTCATTTCCGGGGTCGCTCGATTGTGGCGAACAAGAAGAAAGGCGCCATTAACAGCAATGCAGAGGCAAGGTCAAGCGGGCAGATGGGCGCCTCACCCTCCCGCTTCGCCCATTGCCCGGGCCGCGCTCAGCGTGAGCCCCGTGGCAAGCGCCTCCGCATCAAGGCGAAGCTCGATCACCGCGGCGCGGCCGGATTCGCGGGCACGGGTAAAGGCAGGCGCGAAATCCTCGGTGCGCTCCACCAATTCGCCATGCCCGCCATAGGCCCGCGCAAGGGCCATGAAATCGGGATTGGCCAGATCGGTGCCCGAAACGCGGCCCGGATAGCGCTTTTCCTGGTGCATGCGGATGGTGCCGTAGCGGCCGTTGTTGGCCACGATCACGATCGGCTTCGCCCCGTGCTGAACGGCGGTTGAAAGCTCGTTCAGCGTCATCTGGAAATCACCGTCGCCCGCCATGCAGACGACCACGCGATCTGGGTGCTGTAGGCTTGCGGCAATGGCGGCGGGAAAGCCGTAGCCCATGCTGCCGGAGGTGGGCGCAAGCTGCGTGCCGTAGCGCTTGAACACGAAATAGCGGTGCAGCCATGCGCCGTAATTGCCCGCGCCATTGGTGAGGATCGCGTCCTCGGGCAGGTTGTCGGAAAGCCAGCGCACCACCTGCTCGAGCTTCACCGCGCCGGGGCTTTCCTGCGGCCTGATCCAGGCTTCGTAATCCGCCCGCGCCGCAAGCCGCCATTCATTCCACGGGCTCACCACAGGAGGCATCTCGCAAAGAGTGGCCAGGGCGCTTTCCGGCGTTGCCACGGCCGCGAGATCGGGGCGGTAAACGCTGCCGGGCTCGTTCGGATCGGGATGGATGTGGATGATCGCCGCATGGGGCGCGGCGGGATTGACAAGCTCATACCCCGCCGTGGCGATATCGCCGAGCCGCGCGCCGATCACCAGCAGGCAATCGGCCCTGCGCACCCGCTCGGCCAACGCCGGGTTCATGCCCACGTTGAGATCGCCCACATAGGAAAGGCTGCGGTTGTCCATGTAATCCTGCCGGCGGAAATCCACCGCCACCGGCAGATCGTTCATCTCGGCAAAGCGGCGCAGATCCTCCGCCGCCCAGGCCGACCACCGCCCCCCTGCGATCACCAGGGGCCGCTCGGCCGCGGCAAGGCGGGCCATGATATCGCCGGCCCTTGCGCGGCAAAGCACGGCCTCGGCCGGATTGGCGGGGCCGAGATCGGGCGCGTCCGCTTCGCTCGAGAGCATGTCTTCCGGCAAGGCCAGCACCACCGGGCCGGGCCGCCCCGCCTGCGCCAGATGAAAGGCGCGGCTGATGTATTCGGGCAGGCGGGCGGTATCCTCCACCTCCGCCACCCATTTCGCCAGCGGGCGGAAGAAGGCGCGGTAATCCACCTCCTGAAAGGCGCCGCGATCGCGATGGCCGCGCGCAATCTGGCCCACGAACATCACCATCGCCGTGCCGTCCTGCATCGCCACATGGATACCGGAGGAGGCATTGGTGGCGCCCGGGCCGCGGGTGACGAAGCACACGCCCGGCACAGGGCCAAGCTTGCCCATGGCTTCGGCCATCATCGCCGCGCCGCCCTCATGGCGGCAGACGACATTCTCGATTCCGCTGGAATAGAGACCATCAAGCGCCGCCAGGAAGCTCTCCCCCGGCACCGAGAAGACCCTTCGCACACCCTGACGCTTCAATTGATCCACAAGGATCCTGCCGCCGTGCCGTCTTGCCATCATCAGCCCCTTCCCATTTGCAGAATCGCACAACCACCCGCGCATCGGCGTGGGTTGCCTTCCGGTTCAGCTTTAGCCACCCTTGCCGCAACATGGAAGGAGCATCCGGATGTCCCGCTATTCGCTTTTGGGAATTGCCGGCGCGCTGCGCCAGGGCTCGTATAACCGCAAGCTGATGCGCGAGGCGGCGCGGCTGTTCGATCCGGCCGAATTCACCGAGGCCGATATCGCCCTGCCGCTTTATGATGGGGATGTGGAAGCGAACGAGGGCATTCCCCCCGAAGTGCAGCGCCTGGCCGATCAGATCGCGGCGGCCGATGCCGTGGTGATCTCCACGCCGGAATACAACGGCGCGCTTTCCGGCGTGCTGAAGAATGCGCTCGATTGGGTGAGCCGCGCGAAGGAGAACCCGTGGCTCGACAAACCCGTTGCCATCATGTCGGCCGCTGCCGGGCGGGCGGGCGGCACCAAATCGCAGGCGTCATTGCGGCTCTGCCTCACCCCGTTCCGCCCCTGGCTGCTCACGGGGCCCGAGGTGGCCGTGGCCGGCGCGGCCGATCAGTTCGATGAAAACGGGCGGCTTGCGGAAAGCTACCGGTGCACCCTTTCCGAGCTGATGGACGGCCTGCGCCGCGCGGCTTCATATCGCACCGGCGCTTGAGATCTCGATCAGGTTGCCATCGGGATCGCGGATATAGAGCGAAAGGATCGGCCCCGCCGCGCCGCTGCGCACCACCGGGCCTTCCTCGATCTCGATTTCCAGCGAGGCCAGATGCTCTTCCCATGTGTGAATGGGAATTTCGGTCAGAAAGCACAGATCGGCGGAGCCGGGCGTCGGGTGCAGCGCATGGGGCGAAAAGGGGGTTCCCGCCTCATGCAGATTGATCTTCTGCGGCCCGAAGAACAGCGCCCAGCGCGTGCTGCCGTCGGAAACGGCGAATTCGCGCGCTTCCATGCCGAGCACGGTTTCGTAGAATTCGCAGGTGGCGGCGATATCTGCCACCGTCAGAACCAGGTGATCGAGGGCGGTAACGATCGGGCGCATCGGATTTCCATTCTGGCGGATTCGGGGTTACACTCGCAGAATGCACCCAAGCCTCGGCAAAACGCAAACCCTGAAAGACGATATGGACCCGGCCCGCGCCGAAGCCCTGCAGGTGGTGCTTGGCCTCGATGGTCCGCCGCTGGCCCATGATACCTTCCTGCCGCCCTTCTTCCACCATGCCTATTTCTGGCATGTTCTACCTGAAGATCGGCTCGGCCGCGATGGCCACCCGCGCCTCGGCGGCTTCATCCCCGATCTTGGCCTGCCCCGGCGCATGTGGGCCGGCGGGCGGCTGCGCTTTCTCGCCCCGATCAGGACATGCTCCCCGGCGGCGAAGATCACCACGATCACCCGAATCGAGCAGAAACAGGGCCGCACCGGGCCGCTTGCCTTCATCACGCTCAGCCATGAAATCCGGCAATCTGCCCGTGCCTGCGTGATCGAAGAGCAGGATCTCGTCTATCGCGCCGATCCCGGGCCGGGTGAAGCTGCGCCCGTGCCGCCCGAAGCCGCGAATGATGAGGAAGAGGCGCGCCGGATCAGCTTCTCGCCCGTCACCCTCTTCCGCTACTCGGCGCTCACGATGAACGGCCACCGGATCCACTACGATCTCGACTATTGCCGCAATGTCGAAGGCTACCCCGGCCTTGTCGTGCATGGCCCCCTGCTGGCCCAGCACCTGATCGCAATTGCGGCGCGCGCTCTCGGGCCGCTTGCACAATTCACCTTCCGCGCCAGGGCCCCGCTTTTTCAGGGCGAAGCCGCGAGCTTTTGCCGCCGAGGCGATCGGCTCTGGGTCCGGGGGCCGGACGGGCGTTTGTGCATGGAGGCCACGGCCAAGAGCGCGGAATGACTCGCCGCATTTCGAATCCCAAGCTACATCAGGAAGCCGCGCCGGCCTTCGCCAATGCCGCTTCCAGCCGGAATTCGCCGGGGATCCCGTCTCGTCCCTCAAGCACCAAATCGGCCATCACTTCCGCAAGCTTCGGCGCCATGCCGAAGCCGATCTTGAAGCCGCCATTCATCACGAAATGCCCCTCGCGCCCCGGCCATGGGCCCAGAATCGGCGCCCGGCTCGCCGCCCGGGGGCGCACGCCCGCCCGGCGCTCGATCACCGGCGCTCCGCGCAAGGCAGGAACGGCCTCGCACGCCCGCCCGATCAGCTCATCAAGGCGCTCGTCACAGCTTTCCGGATCGTCAAACACCCGCTCGCTGGTGGATCCCACCGCGACCGACCCATCCGCATGGGGCACGATATGCAGCCCGTCCACGAATATCTGCGGCCTGTCGCTGGGCGCACCCTCGGGGCGCAAGAGCGCCGCCTGGCCCTTCACGCCATCGCCGATCCGCCGCCCCAGATCATCGGAGAGCGCCGCCAGCCCCTCATGCCCGGTGGCCCAGACAACCACGCCCGCATCCTCCGGCGGCTTCCCGCCCTCCTTGATCTCACCGCCCAGCGCCCTGATCGCAGCGGCAAGCGCGGAGAGCGCGGCGCGCGGGCGCAAGCGGGCGCTCAGCGTATCATGTATGAGCCAGCCGGTGGCGCTCTCGGGCGCCCAGCCGCCCAAGGCCTCGCGGCGCACCACCCGCCACGCGGCCTCGCCGCGCCAAAGCTCTGCGGCCCCCGCGGCGCGCGCGCGGGCAAGATCAAGCCCGCGCGCGTCATTGATCGGCTGAAGCCTCCCCGTCCGGCCATAGCCGGTAGAGAGCCCAGATACCGCCTCGACGCGGCGCCAGAAATCTCCCGCCATCAGCAGGCTTTCCAGCTGGAACTGTTTCTTCTCGTTCCAGCGTTCGGGCACGTGCGGCGCCAGCGCGCCCAGCACCCCGCCGCTGCTGCCCGCGCCAATCCGCCGCTTCTCGAACAATTGCACCCGCGCGCCGCGCTCTAGGCAGGTGAAGGCCAGTGCCAGCCCGAAAATGCCCCCGCCCATCACCGTGATATCCGCCATTGCCAAATCCTTCCGGCTCTCCCATCCTCTGCCAGCAGATAAAGGAAAGCGGGATGGGCGGCCAGAGGGCGGAACTCGAATGGAAGGAAGGCGGCGTGCCGGTTTCGCGCCGCTTCGACGATCCCTATTTCTCGCTCGAAGACGGGCTTGCCGAAACCCGGCATGTATTTCTCGCCGGCAACGATCTGCCGGCCCGCTTCCGCCCCGGCTTCCACATCGCCGAGCTTGGCTTCGGCACCGGGCTCAACCTTTTTGCGGCCCTGATGGCGTGGCGGGAGGCCGGCATCAGCGGCCCCTTGCGCTTCACGAGCTTCGAGGCCTATCCGATGGATGCCGGAGAGATGGAATTGGCGCTGAGGCCCTTCCCCGAAATCCTCGCCCTCGCCGGCCCTTTTCTCGATGAGTGGCACCCCGATCAGAGACTGTTTCGCCATGAAAGCGAGCATCTCGTGGCCGAGATCATTTTCGGAGATGCCCGCAAGACCCTGCCCGAATGGCAGGGCGTGGCGGATGCCTGGTTTCTTGACGGCTTCGCCCCATCGCGCAACCCCGAGCTTTGGGAAGCCCCGCTCATCGCCGCAGTGGGCGCCCACACGCGCCCGGGCGGCACCGCTGCCACATATTCCGCCGCTGGGGTTGTCCGCAGAGCGCTTGAAAGCGCCGGGTTCATCGTTGAGAAGGCGCCCGGCTTCGGCCGCAAGCGCCACATGACGCGCGCAAGAAAGCCGGGGCCATGAAAGCCCGCGACACCCGCCTCGGCATCGCCCTGATGGTGCTGACAACGGCCATCTTCGCGCTGCAGGATGCCCTGTCGCGGCATCTTTCGGCCGAATACAATGTTTTGATGGTCGTCATGCTGCGCTACTGGTTTTTCGCCGGCTTCGTGCTGCTTCTCGCGATGCGCCGGGGTGGCATCGCACAGGTGGCACGGACGCATCACCCGGCGCTTCAGATCATCCGGGGCGTGCTGCTGGTTGCGGAAATCTGCGTCACCGTCACCGGCTTCGTGCTTCTGGGGCTTGTCGAGACCCATGCCGTCTTCGCGATCTATCCGCTCGTGATCCTGATCCTCGCTGGGCCGCTTCTTGGCGAAAGGCTTTCGCCCCGGGTCTGGCTGGCCGTGTTCGTGGGCATCACCGGTGTTCTCATGATCCTGCGGCCCGGCTTCGGGGTGTTCTCGCCTCTTTCCCTCATCCCGCTTGCCGCTGCCTTCATGTTCGCCCTCTATGGCATCCTCACGCGATACGTTTCCCGCCGGGACAGCGCCCAAACAAGCCTTTTCTGGACAGGCATCGCCGGCGCCCTGGCGATCACGATCATCGGCCTGCGGTTCTGGCAGGACATGCGCCCCGTTGACTGGGGGCTGATGGGGCTTCTCTCCGCCTCCGGTGTGCTCGGGCACGGGCTGCTGATCCGGGTTTACGATCTGGCCGAGGCAAGCGCCGTCCAGCCCTATGCCAGCCTGCAGCTTGTTTTCGCCTCCGCACTTGGCGTGGCGCTGTTCGGGGATCGCCTGGCACTGCATCTGGTGATCGGCGCGGCGGTTGTCGTGCTGGCGGGCATCCTCGCATATGGGGATCTGAGCCGGAACAGAGCCTGAAAGGCCAGGATCGCGCGCGCTCACCGCATGTCTTGCACAAGCTCCACCGGCCTCCCCGCGAGCCGCGCCCGATAGACGGGCAGGGATTCGGCCACCCGCATCACGTAATTGCGGGTTTCACGGAAGGGGATATGCTCGATCCAGTCCACCCACCCGATGGCGCCGGCTCTCGGGTCCCCGAAGGTTTCGATCCATTGCTGCACCCTGCTCGGCCCTGCATTATAAGCGGCGGCGATCAGGATCGGGTTCGGACCGAATTTCTCCTCCATGCGCGCCAGATAGGCCGTGCCGATGCGCACATTGTATCGCCAGTCCTCAAGCAGGCGCGTGCCCGAAAAATCCTGCCCGATCTCCGCGCTCACCTTCTTCGCCGTGCGCGGCATCACCTGCATGAGCCCGACAGCCCCGGCCGGGCTGGAGGCCTTGGTGAAAAACTCGCTCTCCCGCCGGGCGATAGCGAGGGCCAGTTCGGGAGGCACCGGCAATTCCTCCTCGGCAAGCGGATGAAGCGGGAAATAGGCCCGCGGGAGGATGATGCCGCGCCTGGCCGCGTGCTTGGCGATCATCAGGGCGGAATGAGGATCGCTGTTGGCAAGCGCCAGATCCGCCAGAAGCTCAAGATCGTCAGGCCCGAGGCTACCGGCCAGATGGACCATGAAGCGGGTAGCGAGGCGCTGTTGCCCCGCATCACGCAGCATCAGAGCCGCACCAAGAACACGATCGGCCAGAAAGCCGGCTCTTTTCCAATCGCGCGCCGGCCCCTTGCCGGCGAGCATCGGATTCATGGGCGCACCGATTTTCGCGGCTGCAAGCTGGCCGTAGAAGCTTGTCTGATGGCGGGCGGCTTCACGATAGGCGGATCGGGCCTCCTCGCTGCGCCCGAGCGCCTCGAGGGCACGGCCGCGCCAATAGCCGGCCCGCCCCAAGCTGATCGGCGTCTTGACCGCAAGCGCAAAGCTATCGAAATGCCGAAGGGCGCGCTTGGGATCATCGAGATATTTGAGGGCGAGATACCCCGAAAGCCACTCGAGATCGGCATAGCCGGAACCGCTCTCAAGGTGATGCGCGCTGGCGATTCGGTATGCCTCCTTCGCTTTCCCCACACGCATCAATGCCCGCGCGATCTGGCGCCGCCCGTTGGCCCAGCGCTCCGGCTGCCCGAGCGCTTCGGCGCTCTTGCTGCGCTCGAGGATGAGCGCCGCCGCATCTTCAAGCCGCCCTTTTCGCATACGCCACAGGAATCTCTCATAGGCGAGCCCCGGATCGGCGGCGAGGCTTTGCGGGACCGCCTTGATGAGATCGTCCACCCCTTTCAGATCCTGCCTCAGCGCAATCCGGGCTTCTGCCAATGCGGCTCTGTCCTTGCCCAGAAGCGGCATCATCATCCGCGCTTCACCGGCAAGGCCGCGCCACAGGAGCATGTCCAACCGCTCGGCATGATGGGGCTTCAGAAGCTCCCCCCAGCGGGCAAGCATTTCATCCTGTTCCGTCTTGCTCAGGGAAAGCCGGCGCCAGGCACGGGTGATTTCCCGGGCGGCCTCTTCCTCTTTTCCGATGGCCTCAAGCGCTTGCGCCAAAGCGATGGCCCCGCGCCCCGTCCGCGCATGTTCGCCGGCGAAATAGGCAATCACCTCCCGCGGCGCGGCGTTTTCGGGGATCGAGGCCTCGCCCTTCTTCTTCAACAGGGGCAGGCCGGGCCAATCAGCGTTGCGCCGCAGAAAATCGCGGTATTCATCAAAGCTGCCCTTTCCGGCCCGAAGGCGGTGCCACTCCATGATATCGGCGGCAATCGGCCCTGCGGCGCGGGCCCTGGCGCGGGCCTCCTCCCAATTTCCCTCATCACGGGCCGTATAGGCTTCGGCCAGAAAGGCGGCCTGTTGCAGGGTATCGGCGCCGAGGGGCGCCGCGAAAGCCAGGGCGATAACCATGGATTTCAATATGAGCCGCTTCACCTTTTTCATCCCGTTCTGCCCGGATATCGTGCATAGGTAAGCATGTCTTGCCTCCGCATCAATTCACATCCTTGGCAAGGCACCCGCTTGCAGCTAGTTTCCGCCTTGCATAAACGGGCCCGAAAGGGCCGAGAAAAGGAGATGCGTCATGTTCGAAGGGTCTTTCCCCGCACTTGTCACGCCATTCGCGGATGGCGCGCTGGACATCGATGCGCTCAAACAGCTTGTTGAATGGCAGATCTCGGAGGGCAGCCACGGCCTCGTGCCCGTCGGCACCACCGGCGAGAGCCCGACGCTCAGCCATGAAGAGCACGAACGGGTGATCGAGGAGGTGGTGAAGGCCGCCGCGGGCCGGGCGCCGGTGATCGCCGGTGCGGGCAGCAACAATACCGTTGAGGCGATGCGCTTCATGCGCCATGCCGAGGCCGTCGGCGCCGATGCGGCCTTGGTGGTGACGCCCTATTACAACAAGCCCACGCAGGCCGGCCTGATCGCCCATTTCAAGGCGCTCCATGAGTGCTGCACCCTGCCGATCATCATCTACAACATCCCCGGCCGCTCGGTGGTGGACATGACGCCCGAAACAATGGGCGAGCTGGCGAAGCTGCCGCGCATCATCGGCGTGAAGGACGCAACCGGCGATCTTGCCCGCGTCTCGGCCCAGCGCATCACCTGCGGCAAGGATTTCCTCCAGCTTTCGGGCGAAGATGCCACAGCGCACGGCTTCAACGCCCAGGGCGGCAGGGGCTGCATCTCCGTTACCGCCAATGTGGCGCCCGCGCTTTGCGCCGAGATGCAGGAGGCCACGCTTGCGGGCGATTTCGGACGTGCGCTCGAGATCCAGGATCGCCTCATGCCGCTGCATCAGGCGATCTTCCTCGAACCCGGCACCTGTGGCGCGAAATACGCGCTCTCGCTTCTCGGGAAATGCAGCGAGGAGGTGCGCCTGCCGCTCGTGGGGCTCACAGATACGACCAAGGCGCGGATCAGGGATGCCATGCGCCATGCCGGGCTCATCGGCTAGGCCATGGCAAAGAAGAAAACCCCCGAGGAGAAGAACTACAGGATCGTCGCCGAAAACCGGCGCGCGCGCTACGATTACGCGATCGAGGACGATATCGAGGTGGGCATTGCGCTTCAGGGCAGCGAGGTAAAATCGCTGCGCAACGGCAAGGCCAATATCGCCGAGAGCTATGCGAGCGTGGAGGATGGCGAATTATGGCTGATCAACAGCTATATCGCGCCTTATGAGCCGGCCCGCCAGTGGGGCCATGAGGAGCGCCGCCGCCGCAAGCTCCTTGCACACAAGCGCGAGATCGCGAAGCTCTGGAATGCAACAAGGCGCGAGGGCATGACCCTGGTGCCGCTTGTCATGTATTTCAATCACAAGGGGCTGGTGAAGCTGAAGATCGGCATCGCCAAGGGCAAGAAGAAGGTGGACAAACGCGCCACGGAAGCCAAGCGCGACTGGCAGCGCCAGAAGGCCCGCCTGCTGCGGCATAACGGATGATCGCCCGTATTTCGTAACATCCCGTCAGGATGCGATGTCAGGCGGATGCGGTTTCACGGCCTCTCTTCCCTTGCCAGCGGCCCCTGTCGAGGCTAGGCATTCGTGACGAAGAGAGTTGCGAGCCGGGGGCAATCATGGCCGAAAGCGATCCCAGAACCCTTGTCAGCACCGAATGGCTGGCCGATCACCTGAAAAGCCCGGACCTGCGCATCCTGGATGCCTCCTGGTATCTGCCCGAGGCGGAGCGCGATCCGAAGGCCGAATACGAGGCCGCGCATATCCCCGGCGCGCGCTTCTTCGATATAGATGAAATCGCCGATCTGCGCTCGGAACTGCCGCACATGGCGCCGCCGGTGGAAAAGTTCATGTCGCGGATGCGGGCGATGGGCGTGGGCGATGGGCATCAGGTGGTTGTCTATGACGGCGCCGGGCTTCTGAGCGCCGCGCGTGTGTGGTGGCTGTTTCGCCTCATGGGGCACAAGGATGTGGCGGTGCTGGATGGCGGGTTTCCCAAGTGGCTGGCCGAGGGCCGCCCGGTGGAGGATATGCCGCCGGTTATCCATGACCGCCACATGACGGTGCGCCGCCAAGCCCAGATGATAAAGGACGTCACCCAGGTGGCCGCAGCCGCCAAGCTCGGCGATCACGAGATCGTGGACGCCCGCTCCCCCGGCCGTTTCCGCGGCGAGGAGCCCGAGCCGCGGGAGGGCCTGCGCGCCGGCCATATTCCCGGCTCGAAGAACGTCCATTACCGCGATCTGCTGAACGAAGACGGCACGATGAAGCCCGTGCCCGAGCTGCGCGCCATTTTCGAGCGCGCCGGCGTCGATCTCTCAAAGCCCGTGATAACCACCTGCGGATCGGGAGTGACGGCCTGCATCCTCGATCTCGCGCTGGAGCGCATGGGCCATCGCAACCATTCGGTTTACGATGGCTCCTGGGCCGAGTGGGGCATGTACAATGATCTGAAAGTCGCAACCGGAGACGCATGAGATGCTCGAAAACCTCACCCCCCAGCCGCCCGACAAGATTCTCCAGCTCATGCAGGCGTTTCGCGAGGATCCGCGCGAGAACAAGATCGATCTGGGCGTTGGCGTCTATCGCAATGCCGAGGGCGTGACCCCGGTGATGCGCGCCGTGAAGGAAGCCGAAAGGCGGATATGGGAAAGCCAGGAAACCAAGGCCTATACCGGGCTTGCCGGCGATCCCACCTATGGCGAGGCGCTTTCGAAGCTTGTGCTCGGCCCCGCGCGCGATGAAACCCGCCTCGCCGCCGCCGCCACGCCCGGGGGCACGGGGGCGATCCGTCAGGCATTCGAACTGATCCGCAGCCTGAGCCCCGATGCCACCGTCTGGCTTTCCGCACCCACCTGGCCCAATCACCCTTCGATCCTGCGCCATCTCGGCATGAAGATGGCCGAATACCGTTATTTCGATGAAGCCGCCCGCGATGTGGATTTCGCCGGCATGATGGAGGACCTTTCCCGCGTGAAAGCGGGCGATGTGGTGCTGCTGCATGGCTGCTGCCACAATCCGACGGGCGCCAATCTCACCGCCGATCAGTGGAAGGAAACCATCGCGCTTATGACGGAGCGCGGCGCGGTGCCGATGATCGACATCGCCTATCAGGGCTTCGGCGACGGGCTGGAGGAAGATGCGCTCGGCACGCGGCTTGTGTGCGAAAACATGCCAGAGGTGCTGATCGCGGCAAGCTGCTCGAAGAATTTCGGCATCTACCGTGAGCGCACCGGCCTCCTTATGGTGCAGACGCAGAGCAGCAAGGAAAAGCCGCTGGCCCAGGGGATGCTCAATCATCTCAATCGGCAGAACTATTCCTTCCCGCCCGATCACGGCGCGCGTATCGTCAGCACCATCCTGGGTGACGATTCCCTGCGCGGCGACTGGCAGGAAGAGCTTGAGGGGATGCGCGAAGGCATGCTGGCGATCCGCCAGCAATTGGCGGACGAACTGCGCCAGCGCACCAATTCCGACCGCTTCGATTTTCTGGCCCGCCACCGGGGGATGTTCTCGCGCATTGGCGCCACGCCCGAACAGGTGGCGAAAATGCGTGAAAGCCACGGCATCTACATGGTGGGCGACAGCCGCATGAATATCGCCGGGCTGAATGCGAAAACCGTGCCGATCCTGGCCGAGGCCATCGTGGAGGCCGGCGTGTAACCGGCTTCTGCCGCAGCGGCGAGTGGCGCGGGGAAAGGAGAGGATCTCTTGAAAGGTCTGTTCATCCTGCGCGCGTTCGTGATGGTGGCCCTTGTGGCCGCCTGCACACCGCGCGGGGTGATTGTCTTTGCGCCTGAGGCGGAAACCGTCGGAAAGATCCAGCGGATCCATTTTTCCACCACCCGCGAACGTGATCCGCGCGCGCTGTTTGGGCCGGGGCGCAGCCCGAGGCCCACATATGGGATGTTCGAGCTTTCCATCCCGCCCGCGCACCGGCCCGGCCGCATCGAATGGCCCCGCGGCAGGCCCGATCCGGCGCATGACTTTCTCGCCACGGCAGCGGTGCTCTATCCGTCACGGAAGGCATTTATTGCCGGACTCAGGAAAGATCTCCACGCCCTTCCGCGCGGTGAGCGGGAAGCTGTCATCTATATCCACGGTTTCAACAACAATTTCGCCGAAGGCCTCTACCGGATGGCGCAGATGAAACAGGATTTCGGCCTGCCCGGGGTGGCGATCCATTATTCCTGGCCAAGCGCCGGCAATCCGTTCGGATACGGATATGACCGCGACAGCATGCTGTTTGCGCGTGACGGGCTTGAGGATCTGATAGAAGCGGCCGAGCTTGCGGGCTCCGAAAGGATCCTGCTTGTTGGCCATTCCATGGGATCCCTGCTTCTCATGGAAACCCTGCGGCAGATGGAGATCGGCCGCCGGCATCACCTGGTGCAGCGGATCGGTGGGGTCGTCCTGATCTCGCCCGATATAGATCTGGATCTGTTCCGCCAGCAGGTGCGCCGCATCTCGCGCCTGCCTCAGCCCTTCCTCATCTTCACCTCCAGGCGCGATCGCGCACTGCGCCTCTCTGCCGCCATCACCGGCCAGAAGGAGAGGCTCGGCTCCGTGTCCGATGTGCGTGCCCTGGCCGAGCTGAAGGTGACACTCTTTGACGTGAGCAAATTCACCAAGGGACTGGTCGGCCATTTCACTCCGGCAACCTCACCAGCGCTCATCCGCATCCTCGCCAATATCCGCGAGCTTGATGCGGCCCTTCAGCATGGGCGCCCGGCCCGCCCGGGTCTGCTGCCAGGCACCATTCTGACGGTGCGCAACGCAACCCAGATCATCCTGACGCCAATGGCGGCAGCCTCACCCTGAACCGCCCCGCCTTCCGCCTTCGGTATTCTCCCGGACCCATTCGAGATAGCTTTCGCTTCCGCCGGTAACGGGGAGGCAATAGAGAGCCGGCACGTCGTAGCTGTGCATCACGCCGATCATTTTCATCAATTCGTCGGCAGTGGCAGAGGTGGTTTTGAAGGCCAGGCGAAACTCGGCCTCTTCCTGCACGGCGCCTTCCCAGAAATAGACGCTGCTTATCCTGTCGATATGCACACAGGCGGCGAGCTTCTGCTCCACCGCCGCGCGCGCGATGGCCCTTGCCTCTTCTTCGCCGGATGTTGTCGTAACCACAACAACCGCCGGGTTGCCCTGCTTCTTCTCCATGATCTCTTCCTCGGCTTCATGCCACGGCTTCTTGCCATTGGGGCGATGCTATCCGCCCTGCCGGTGCCGGCGCAAATATACGTAGAAAGCCCCTTCTCCTCCATGGCGGGGATGAGCCGGGCGCACCTCCAGGATCAGGCTTGAAAGCGGCCCGGCAGCGAGCCATTGCGGCACATGATGGCGCAGGATCCCGCGCCGCGCAGGGATCGGGCCTTCATCCTCGCGCGCGCGCCCCTTGCCGGTGATCACCAGCACCAGCCTTTTTTGCGCCGCATGGGATGACATGATGAAACCCGTGAGCGCCGGATGCGCCTCGGCGAGGGTCATCCCATGAAGATCGATCCGCCCTTCGGGGCGCATCTTGCCGCGCATCATCCGGCCATGCGCTTTCCTGCTCATCCGGAGGGAAGGGCGGGGGTCATCCGCAATGACAGGGCTGCTCCACGCCGTTTCTCCCGCCTTTTCCCCGATCTCAAAGCCGGGGAGGGGGCGGGGGGCCGCATCTCCGGCAGCTGGTTTTGCCGGCTTTGCGGGCTGTTCGCGAAGCGGCTTTTGCGCGCGCTTTGGCAAGAGCGGAGTGGCCTGCTCGGCGATCCGCCGCCAGAGCGCCTCTTCCTCGGGCTTCAATCCGCGCCTTCGCCGGCTCATCCCGCCTCCCCGAGCGGAACGAGCGCAAAGGCGTGCTCAATGGGCAGCAGCACGATCATCCGCCCGCCATCGCGCACCTTCCCGGCCTTTTTCCCCGCCACCGGGCCTGTTCCGAAAAAGATGTCGGCCCGTTGCGCGCCCTTGATCGCCGATCCTGTATCCTGGGCGATCATGAGCCTGTGCATCGGCTCGGCGCCTTCCTTCTCGATCCAGACAGGCGCGCCGAGCGGAACGAAGCGGGGATCGACGGCGATGGTCCGCCCCGCCGTCACGGGGCGATTCATGGCCCCGATCGGGCCCTCGCCGCCACCGAGCCCCTTAATCCTGCGGAAGAACACGAAGGATGGATTGGTGTGCAGAAGCTCTCTGCCCGCCTCGGGATTGCGCCGCACCCAGTTGCGGATCACCTGGGCGGATACCTGATGTTCGGAATAGATGCCTCTGCGTATGAGTTCCTGCCCGATCGAGCGGTAATTGCGCCCGTTGGAGCCCGCATAACCGATCCTGATCGTCTTGCCGTCCGGCAGCCGGATCCGCCCCGATCCCTGGATCTGGAGAAAGAAGATATCAACCGGATCCTCGACCCAGGCAATTTCGAGGCCGCGGCCTTCGAGCACGCGGCTTTCCTCGATCTCGCGGCGTGTGAGCCAGGGTTCGCCATCCGTGAGTTCGGGCGGGCGGGCATAGATCGGGTAGCGGTAGCGCGTGGTTTTCCTGAGCGCGCCGCGAAGCTCCGGCTCGAAATAGCCTGTGAAGAGGGCCGGGCTTCCATCGCTCACCATGACGGGGCGAAAGAGAAGCTCGAAGAACCTGCGGGCCTCAGGGCCGGTTTTCGCCAGCGCGCAAAGGGCCTTCCAATCGGGATCGCGCAGGGTCGGGCAGGTTTTCACGAAGGTTGCAAGCGCCGCCTCGTGATCGTCTTCGGCCCATCCAGCGAGATCGTCGAAGCTCAGCATTTCATGGGTCACGCCGGCGCAATTGCCGGGCCCCGTCATGGCAAGGCCCGCAGCACAGAAAAGCGCCAGCACCCCATGTTTCATCCGTCCGTTGCCACCAGCTTCCAGTTGGGATCGTCGGATCCCATGATGCGGGCAAATGTCCAGACATCCTTCTGACGGTGGATTTCTTCGGGATTGCCCTCGATGATCTCGCCATCGCGATCGCGCACGACGCTTGTCAGCTCGCCGACGAATTTCACCGTGATTTCGGCTTCGCGTGTTTTCGGATCGAAATCGGCGTCCTTCAGCTCCATTTCGCGCAGGCCCACGAAGGTGGCCTCCACATTCAGCCCCTTTTCCTCGCGCTCGTCGATCACGCTGGCAAAAGCCTCGTAAACATCCTTGGAAAGGAAAGGCACGACCGATTCCAGATCCCCGTTCTCGAAAGCCATGAGGATCATCTCATAGGCGCCGCGCGCGCCCTGGAGAAATTCCGTCACGTTGAATTCCGGCTCGATCTTCTTCATTTCCGCCAGGGCCTTGGCGGCCTTGCTGCCGGCTGGCACATGATCGGTAATATCCGCATCCACCCCGCCTTCGATCACCTCGAGATCGGGCCCGTTGCGCCGCGGCGCCTCCCATTCCACCCTCGGTTTTTCGAATCCTTCGCGTGTTCCGAGCACGGAGCGGAGCTTCAGGACGAGAAAGAGGAGGATTCCAGCAAGAACAATGATCTGAACCATGATATCGTTCATTTAACTCCCGTGGCGGCGTTGAGGATGGAAACCGGCGTGATCAGCACATATGTAGGGGTAAGCGGGGGGCAAGTCCACCTTCCGGCCGGCCGATGGGGGAATATCATGTGGCTCTTTCTGCTTTTCGTCGCGGTTCCGCTGATCGAGATTGCGCTGTTCATCAAGGTGGGCGGGCTGATCGGCCTCTGGCCGACCCTTGCAATCGTCGTGATCACAGCTTTCACCGGCACGCTTCTGATGCGAACGCAAGGGGCGAATGCGCTCATGCGGCTGCGCCAATCCATGGAACGCCTTGAAGATCCGAGCGAGCCTCTGGCGGATGGCGCCATGATCATCTTCGCCGGCGCGCTTCTGCTCACACCGGGCTTCTTCACCGATACGATCGGGCTTCTTCTGCTGCTGCCGCCCGTTCGCAAAGCCGTTTTCCGCTACATGAAAGCCAGGGTGCATGTGCGGAGCTTTACCGTAAGCAGCGGACCTGCGCCCGAGCCTTTCGAGAATGATGACATCATCGATGCGGACTACGAGGAAATCCACCCGGCGCGGCGTGGCATCGGCCACAGCGGCAGGCATTGAGCCTCACCTGGTGACCTGCTAGAGAATACCGAACCGTTTTTCAGGAGAATGCAACAATGGCCGACAATGGCGAAAAACCGCAGGATCAACAGCCCCAGCAGATCAAGATGCAGGTGCTGGCGCAATATATCCGCGATCTCTCGTTCGAGAATATCGTAGCGCAGAAGGGTGTGGGCGGGGAGGTTACGCCCGAGATCGAGGTGCAGGTCAATCTCGATGCCCGCAAGCGTTCTGTCGAGCATCAGTATGAAGTGATCATGAAATTCAACATCACTTCGAAGAACAAGGAGAGCGGTGACCCGCTTTTCATCCTCGAGCTCGAATATGGCGGGATCTTCCATATCGAGAACGTGCCTGAAGATCAGATGCACCCCTTCCTGCTGATCGAATGCCCGCGGATGCTGTTTCCCTATGTGCGGCGCATCGTTGGCGATATCACCCGCGATGGCGGCTTCCCGGCGCTCAATCTCGAAAACATCGATTTTCTGGCGCTCTATCGCACCGAGCTTCAGCGCCGCGCGCAGGAAGAGGCGAAAGACAAGCCCGTTTCCTAATCGAACCTGTGCCAGAGCGCATCCGGGCCCAGCGCCTCTATGAACGCCCTATGCGCCGCGGCTTCTTCAGAGGTAATGCGCGGCGCAAGGAGGGCAGGGCGCTGGGGGGCGGTCTGCCGGCCGGGTTCACTGCCTGAGGCGGTATCTCCCTGCGGCGAATGCGAGAGCCCGAAATCCGGCTGCCGCCCGCCGATCAACTCAAGATAAACCTCGGCAAGGATCTGGGCATCCAGAAGCGCGCCGTGGAGTGTGCGGGCGGAATTGTCTATGCCGAAGCGGCGGCAAAGCGCATCCAGCGAAGCCGGGGAGCCGGGGAATTTGCGCCGCGCGATTGCCAATGTATCGATGGCGCGCGACATGGGCAGAGGCTCGATCCCGATCCAGCCAAGCTCGGCATTGATGAATTTCATGTCAAAGGATGCGTTGTGGATGACGAGCGGCGCGTCCTTGATGAAATCGAGAAAATCGCTTGCGATTGCGGCGAAAACGGGCTTGTCGGCCAGAAATTCATCCCCCAGCCCGTGCACCTCGAAGGCCGATTGGGGCATGGGGCGTTCGGGGTTGATATATTGGTGATAGGTCTTCCCGGTGGGCATGTGATTCCACAGCTCGAGCGCACCGATCTCGACGATGCGATCGCCGCTTTCCGGCTCGAAGCCCGTGGTTTCCGTATCAAGCACGATCTCACGCATCGGCCAGCTTCTCCCTGATCTCTTCGAGGAGCGCGCGCACCTGGCGCGCGGCATTTTCCGGTGTGTCCGTGATGATAACATGATCGGCCCGCCGGCGCTTTTCTGCATCCGGCATCTGGCGGGAAAGGATCTTCTGCAAGGTTTCCTCGCTCATGCCGGGGCGGGAAAGCACCCGTCGGCGCTGCTCCTCTTCCGGGGCGCTGACAACGGCGACCGCATCGAATGCCCCTTCGCTTCCCTTCTCGAACAGAAGCGGAATATCGAAAACGAGAATGGGCGCCGTGCTGGCACGGATGAAATTTTCGCGATCAGCGG
>JALVEX010000190.1 GCA_027030435.1 Paracoccaceae bacterium | reverse complement strand
TGAAAATAAGCAATGAAACGGATCGGCAGACCGTGATCACCACTTTCGAGGTAACGCCGGGCACATGCCAGGATCTCCTTGAGCTTCTGCAATCGGCCTATGACGAGGTGATCCGCCACCAGCACGGGTTCATCGGCGGCGCGATCCACGTGAACGATGCCGAAACCCGGATCTGCAGCTATTCGCAATGGGAGAACCGCGAAGATTTCCAGGCCATGCTGCGCACCCCGGAAATGCGCCGGCGCAACCGCAGGATCAACGAACTCTGCAAGGGCTTCGCGCCGGTGATGTATGATGTCGTGAGCACATACGAGAAGGGGTGAGGGGCCACCGGCAGTTATAGCTTGGTCGGGCGGTGGGGCTGAATTTACGGTGGTAATACCCGGGAGCGGCGCAGTTGATGCCCGCCCGTCACCCATCCATCTTCAGCGCATTGATGAAGGCTTCCTGCGGGATGCTTACCTTGCCGAATTCCCGCATCTTCTTCTTGCCCTTCTTCTGCTTCTCGAGAAGCTTTTTCTTGCGGGTGATGTCGCCGCCGTAGCATTTGGCCGTCACGTCCTTCCTCATGGCCGAAAGGGTTTCGCGCGCGATCACCCGCCCGCCGATCGCCGCCTGGATCGGGATCTTGAACATGTGGCGCGGGATCAGCTCCTTGAGCTTCTCCACCATCGCCCGCCCGCGCGCCTCGGCCCGGTCGCGATGCACCATGATCGAAAGCGCGTCCACCGGCTCTTCGTTCACCAGGATCTGCATCTTCACGAGATTGTCGGCGCGGTAGCCTGTGAGCTGGTAATCGAAGCTCGCATAGCCCTTGGTGACGGATTTGAGCCGGTCATAGAAATCGAACACCACTTCGTTCAGCGGCAGATCATAGACAACCATCGCGCGCGAGCCGGCATAGGTGAGATCGAGCTGGATGCCGCGGCGATCCTGGCAGAGCTTCAGCACATCGCCGAGATATTCGTCGGGCACCAGGATCGTGGCCTTGATGCGCGGCTCCTCGATGTGATCGACGAGCGTGAGATCGGGCATGTCGGCGGGGTTGTGCAGCTCGATCATCGAGCCGTCTTTCAGGTAAACATGATAGACGACGCTCGGCGCGGTGGTGATCAGCTCGATATCATATTCGCGCTCGATGCGATCGCGGATCACCTCGAGGTGCAGAAGCCCGAGAAAACCGCAGCGAAAGCCGAAGCCGAGCGCGGCGGAAGTTTCCATCTCGAAGGTGAAGGAGGCATCGTTGAGCGCCAGTTTCTCGATGCTGTCGCGCAGATCCTCGAATTCGGCGCTGTCCACCGGAAACAGCCCGCAGAACACCACCGGCTGCGCCGGCTTGAAGCCCGGCAGGGCCTCGGCGCAGGGGCGTTTTTCATGGGTGATGGTATCGCCCACGCGGGTATCGCGCACCTGCTTGATGGAGGCTGTGAGAAAGCCGATCTCGCCGGGGCCGAGTTCCTCCACCGGCTCCATGCCGGGGCGGAAAACGCCAATGCGGTCAACGCCATAGGTCGCGCCCGTGTGCATCATCTTGATGCGGTCGCCCTTCTTCAGCACGCCGTCGATCACCCGCACCAGCACGATCACGCCGAGATAGGCGTCATACCAGCTGTCCACCAGCATCGCCTTCAGCGGGGCCTCGCGCTCACCCGCGGGCGGGGGCAGCTGCTGCACGATCGCTTCCAGCACTTCGTGGATGCCCTCGCCCGTCTTGGCGCTGACGAGGATCGCGCCCGAGGCATCGATGCCGATCACGTCCTCGATCTGCTCGGCCACGCGATCGGGATCGGAAGCGGGCAGATCGATCTTGTTCAGCACCGGCACGATCTCGTGATCCGCCTCGATCGCCTGATAGACGTTCGCCAGCGTCTGCGCTTCCACGCCCTGGGTGCTGTCCACCACCAGCAGGCTGCCCTCCACGGCGCGCATGGAGCGGCTGACCTCATAGGCGAAATCCACATGGCCGGGCGTATCGATCAGATTGAGCACATAGGTTTCTCCGTCATCCGCCTTGTAATCGATGCGCACGGTATTGGCCTTGATGGTGATGCCGCGCTCGCGCTCGATGTCCATGGTATCGAGAAGCTGCGCCTGCATGTCGCGCTCCTTCACGGTGCCGGTTTCCTGGATCAGGCGATCGGCCAGCGTGGATTTGCCGTGGTCGATATGCGCCACGATCGAGAAATTGCGGATCTTGTTCAGCTCGGTCATGGGGAGGGATATGCGGGAGGCGTGGGGATTGGTCAAGCGTGGAAGGGAAAAGGCCGGATTTCGCCGGCGGCCCTTGACGAAGGGGAAAGCCCTTCCCACATCCCTTGCACGACGAAGGCTCCTGACCGCGAAAGCGTTCAGCTGTCTGATATCTCATGAGAATTTCGATGCGGCTGACCGCTCTGGTCGGGGGCGCAACCCTGCGTGATGCAGAACCCTGAAAGGATGAAGACATGCTGAACTGGAAGAATTCCGTATTTGTGCTTTCGCTGGCCTCGGCTCTGGCCCTGCCGATGGGAGCAATGGCCCAGGCCGACAAGGCCGATGAGGCGAAAGCCCGGGCCGAGGCCAACGCCGCCGCCGAACAAAAGGCAGTGGAAGCACAGGATCCGGTGCTGGAAGATGCGCTTGCGGCCCTTGAGGAAACGGCCAGGGCCGTGAAGGCGCTTGCGGAAGGCAAGAATGATGAAGCCGCCGAGGCGCTCGAGCGCGCAATCGGCAAGCTCGAGGTGGTGACGGCGCGCGATCCCTCGCTGGCGCTTGCGCCGGTTGATGTGAGTTCGACCGTTGTCGATATTCTGGCGACGCCCGACGAAATCAACGCCGCCAAGCGCGAGGCGCTGCGGCTGATGAAGGATCACGAGCTTCAGCTTGCCCGGCCGATCGTTTCGAGCCTTGCAAGCGAAGTCCAGATCAAGACGACATACATCCCCCTCGGCAGCTACCCGCTGGCGCTGAAATCGGCCGCGGCGCTTCTGAAGGATGGCAAGGTGGATGAGGCCAAACTGGTGCTTGCCGAAGCGCTTTCCACGCTGGTGGTGGACGAAACCATCGTGCCGCTGCCGATCCTGCGGGCGGCGATCCTGATCAAGGATGCCAAGGATCTGAGCGAGAAGGCGGATCGCACGGATGAGGAAAACCAGGCGCTGGCCGTGCTCCTCGATGCGATCGATCTCGAGATCGCCCGTGGCGAGGCGCTGGAATATGGCGGCAAGGATGCCTTCGAGCCGCTGAAGGCGGAAATGAAGGAAATCCGCAAGAAGCTTGATAACGGCGGCTCGGGCAAGGGTGTGTTCGACAAGCTCAAGGGCCTG
>JALVEX010000189.1 GCA_027030435.1 Paracoccaceae bacterium | reverse complement strand
TCTGCGGCGTCAGGCCGGGGCGCGCGCCATCAGCGCATCGGCGATGACGGCATTGAAATCCGCCTCGTCGCGCACCGTGGCGATATCATCGGCGCTGACCCGCACACCGCGGCTTTCGGCAATGGCTCGATAGCGCGGCTGGCGCTCGCGGATGGCGCGGGAAAAGGCGAAGATGGCGAAATCATCTGGATCAACTTCGCCTTCCTCGACGTTGTTATCATTGGTGTATTCCTTCCAGAGGCGATCCAGGAGCGCGGGCGGGTAATACATCGGCTTGGGCGCGGCGCGGAAACGCTCGATCAGCTTTTCCGCGTGCTCCTCGCCACCCTCGATCCACACCAGCAGCATGTGGCGGGTCATCGCCTCGAGCACCGGATCGGCGGGATCTGCCGGATCCACCACCTCGCAAAAGGAGCCCGAGGTATCGCAGACGAAATGCGGATAGCCGTAGAGCGCGCGTGCGCGGGCGATGAAGCGGGGGCTGTCACGCATGGCGGCGATCTCGGCCTCGCGGTGCAGGGCCTGGCGGTGGCGGTATTCGCCGATCGGCAGGCCCCCGCGCGCGGGATCGCCGGGCTTGCCGAGCCAGGCGGAGAGGGGAGCGAGATTTTCAAAGCGCAGGCGCGCGGTGATGTCGATGCTGTCGGAGCGCAGGAGATCGGCGAGGAAGGGGTTCTTCATCGCCTCGCGCTTGAGGTTGTCGTTGATCTCCTCGATCAGGTAGCGGCTGCCGATGCGGTAATCGACGCTGTAGTGAAACCACCCGCCGCCGGCGCGCAGGATGTTGGAAACATGGGTTTTGCCGAGCCCCGACATGCCGAAGAGCGCCACGCGCTTCTCGGGGGCTTCCAGCCATTCTTTCGCGGTTTCGTAGATCATGCCGGTTTCCACTCGTTGCCTGTCTTGGTAGCCAGCGAAGGCGCGGGGGTCAAACATGAAAAGGCCCCGCGTGGTATGCGCGGAGCCTTGCCGATCCTGCGAGCGTGTGTTGCTCAGAAACTGACGCCTATCTTCAGGCCGGCGGCGACGGCGTCGTTATCGGTGAAGCGGGCGCCGAGCGAGGTGGTCGCATCGCCGATCTTCACATATCTCACCCCGACGGTGACCTTCACGTTGTCACGCGTGTAGGAGAGACCGAGGCCGACGGACTTGTAGCCGTCGGTGGGGCCGAGATTGCCGGTGATATCGCCGGTCGAGGGCTCGTAGCCGAAGGTGATGGCGCCCGAGAGCTGATCGTTGAAGCGCCGGCCGATGCCGAGATTGTAGGATACGCTGTCGCTATCGTAATCCGAGAGAGGGCCGCCGAAACCGGCCACATAGACTGCCGGCGAAATATCGAAGGCCGTCCACTCAACCCAGCGGATATTGCCGAACACCAGCGTATCGGGGGCAACGCCGGACTGGAATTCGAGATTGACCGATTGCGGAACCGTGGTCGAGAAAGGGGCGGAGGCGGCGCCGTTCTCGATCACGTTTTCAAACCTGTGGGTGATCTCGGAATTATATGTAAGAGCGACGCGCAGGGCGATTTCGGGCTTCTCGTAGGCCACGCCCAGAACATAGCCGAAATCCGTTTCCTGGCCGGTGGTCAGGGTATAGGCCGCAAAGGGTATGGTCGCATCACCGCTCGCCTGCTGAACCCGGATCCCGCCGTAAACACTGAAATTGGAGGGGAAATGATAGCGCAGCAGGCCGGTATAGGCGATCGAATTGATCGTCGCGGTCGTGCCTCTCAGCGGATAGACCGTCGCGACCGGATAACTCACATTGGCGCCGATAGGCTGATCGACGATGAAGGCGATATCGGTGTTCTCTCCGAGCGGCTGCTTGTAGCCGAAGGAAAGGCTCGTATAGCTTCCGGCCATGTCGCCGCTGGCGATCCCCGGCGGGGTGAGGGAGCCACTGACGCTCGGACTCACGAAGCCGGCGGAAAATTCCGCATAGCGTCCTTTCTCGAACAGGATCGCGACCGATTGCGATGAGCGCTCCACGCCCGCAGCCTGCGCGCTGCCCGCCGCCATGGCAAGCCCGGCGGCTGTCATGATCAGTTTTTTCATCTCTCTCCCCTTCACGTGTTGTCATTGGTTGCCCGCAGACACGCTACACGGGCATCATGTTTCGCGTCAAACAGTGACGCTGCGTCAGGGCGCCTTGCCGGGCCCGGGAAGGGAAAAAGTTGTCATTTTGCACCGGTTTTGGCCCTTTCGGGGCGGGATTCACGGCGGATGTTGTAGTAATTCGCCGCAAAGATCACGGCGCCGCCGATGAACACGAAGGGATCGAGCGGCTCGCCGTAGAGCGCCATTCCGATTATGGCGATCAGCGGCAGACGGGCGAAATCGAGCGGGATCACGGTGCTCGCGGGCGCGAGCGAAAGGGCGCGGGTGAGGCAGAAATGGGCGGAAAGCCCGGCCGCGGCCACGAGGAGCACGAAGGGCAGGCTCCTGGCGGAGAGGAGGCGGATGGAGCCGGTGTCGATCAGAGCGGCGAGCAGAGCCATGACCGCCTGCATCGCACTCATCCACAGGAGGATTTCCAGAGTCCCGGCATGGCGCGTGAGACGGCGCGTGAAGACGGCCGACCCGGCAAATCCGATCGCCGCCAGCGCCGCGGCAAGCGTGCCTGCCTCGATTGCGCCGGGGGCCGGGCGGGCGACGATCAGGATGCCGACGAAGCCCGCCAGCGCCGTCAGGAGCGCGCGCGTTGTCAGCCGCTCGCCAAGGAGGAGCGGCGCCATCAGCACGGCCCAGATCGGCGAGGTGAACTCGAGCGCGAAAACCTGCGCGAGCGGGATGCTCGCGAGCGCGAAATACCAGAGCATCTGGCCGGTAAAATGCGCGATGTTGCGCAAGAGATGCAGGCCATAGCGCCGCCCCGGCAGAATGAACAGGCCCGCGGCGCCCGATGTGAGCGCGCCGGCGGCAAGCACGATCGCGATCCCGATCAGGGAGCGGTAGAACAGCAGTTCGGGGATGGTCAGCCCCGCCATCGCCTCGCGCCCGGCCACGGCAAGGGCCGAAAAGGAGAGGATCGCGCCGAGCATCCAGAGGGCGGCGGCAAGAACCGGCTGCATCGTGGCACCGTTGGTTTGCTTCATCAGTGGTCGATAAATATCCCCGCCGGAGGCAGAAAAGTTTCAGGCCTCCGGCGGGGATATTTTCAGACCAATGATAACCACGAATTAACCTGCATGGGCAAGTATGGGCCCGCGGCACAGGCTGGGACGCCGGTGACCGCGACCAGTGATGACAAGTGCGCCCCCCGTGCGCGCCCGTGTGCGGGGGTTATTCCCACTCGATCGTTCCGGGTGG
>JALVEX010000188.1 GCA_027030435.1 Paracoccaceae bacterium | reverse complement strand
CTCGATCACCACGATCCCCCGCCCATCCCCGCGCATCCACGCAAGCCACCAGGCGGCGGACCATCCCATGATCCCGCCCCCCGCAATCACGATGTCAGCGCCCGACGTGCCCATTTTCCCTCATTTGCGCAGAATGCGCCCGCGCCGGATCACAGGCCCTTACCTGCGCGGCGAATTTCGTCTATCAGCGGATCAGAAACTGTTGCAAGGCAAAGATCAATGCGCTCGATCCTGATCCTGAACGGCCCCAATCTCAACATGCTCGGCAAGCGCGAGCCCGCCATCTACGGCGCCGCTTCCCTGCCCGAGATCGAGGCCGCCTGCCATGCCCATGCAGAGCGGCGCGGCATCGCGATCACCTTCCTGCAATCCAATCACGAAGGCACCCTGATCGATACGATCCAGGCCGCCCCCGAGGCGCATGACGGCATCATCCTCAACGCCGGTGCCTATACCCATACATCGATCGCCCTGCGCGATGCGATTGCCTCGATTGCTATACCGGTGATAGAATTGCATCTCTCGAACATACACGCGCGCGAATCATTCCGTCACCACTCGATGATCGCGCCTGCATGTATCGGGCAGATCAGCGGATTCGGAGCCGCGGGCTACAGGCTGGCCCTGGATGCGATGCTCGGATATCTGAACGA
Organism: Paracoccaceae bacterium; assembly: GCA_027030435.1. Lineage (GTDB taxonomy): Bacteria > Pseudomonadota > Alphaproteobacteria > Rhodobacterales > Rhodobacteraceae > WFVA01. Next base: position 2,668 of record JALVEX010000188.1, on the reverse strand, counting down.
GGAACAGGCGTGATGGGGACATGCCGAATGCTTCCAATTCTTGAACGCCTCATCAAGGCGAAATCGATCGAGGAGATATGGTCCTGTCTGACAAAGGAGATGGCCGGTTACGGCTTTGACCGCCTGCTATACGGCTGCACCACCTTCAAGACGGACCGCTCGATCGGCGATCCCGCCGATCACATGATGCTCAGCAATCACCCGCAGGAATATCTCGAGCGCTTCATCAACGGCGGCATGTTCATCAACGGCCCGATGGTGCGCTGGGCGATCGACAACGAGGGCAGTTGCAGCTGGCGGCGGATCCAGGAGCTTGCCAATCGCGGCGAGCTGACGGAAGCGGAGAAGGCGGTGGTCGAATTCAACCGCCAGCATGGTATCGTGGCGGGCTATTCGCTGAGCTTTCCCTCGCTTTCCGCCCGCACCAAGGGCGGCCTCGCGCTGATCGCCCGCCGCGGGCTCGATCAGGACGAGGTGGACGAAATCTGGGAGCAACACGGGCGCGAGATCGAGGTGATCTGCAACGTCGCGCATCTGAAGATCATGAGCATGCCGTTCAAGGGGCTGCGCCGTCCGCTCACGGATCGCCAGCGCGAAGTGCTCGAATGGGTCGGCGAAGGCAAGACGACCCAGGACATCGCCACCATCATGGGCCTCACCCCGGCCACGGTGGAAAAACACCTGCGGCTGGCACGCAACACGCTCGACGTGGAAACCACGGCTCAGGCGGTGCTGAAGGCCTCGGTGCAAAACCAGATCTTCGTGCTGCGCAGGTAAGAAGCCTGCAACCGGCCGCAGGAGTTTACCCGAGGTAAGGAATACCTGACTTTTCAAAGTGGGCGAAAAAGCGCATATTATCCCTGTTCCGTGAGTGGTGGCTTTACAGCCAGGGAACACAGGGTCGGGGTGATTCGCGTATTTTAAGAAAAAGCCCCGACCCAACCGGGAAACCGGGCTGCCTGCCGAAGAGTTTTTCCTTGCGGAGGCATGCAGCAAGCCAAGCGTCTAGTCCTCATTTCCCCAAGATGGACGCGAGGGAAACGGTGCGGAACGGCTCGCCCTTCCGCACCGTTTTTTTGCACCCCATTGCCTCAATGGCGCGGCTAAAATAAAAAAAGGGCAAGTAATATCAATCCCCTGCCCTTCTTTCTTGAAGTCGTGACCGAATGTCAGCCCTGGGTCATCTTCGCCACTTCGGCGGCGAAATCGTCTTCCTTCTTCTCGATCCCCTCGCCCACTTCCATGCGGGTGAACCCGGTGATCTCGACCCCGGCTTCCTTCGCCGCCTCGGCCACCGTCTGATCGGGGTTGATCACGAAGGCCTGGCCCAGAAGCGTGACCTCGGAGAGGAATTTCTTCATCCGCCCGGTGATCATCTTCTCGATCACCTGCTCGGGCTTGCCCGATTCGCGCGCGATATCCATCTGCACCTGGCGCTCCTTCTCGAGAATCGCCGGATCGAGATCCTCTTCGCTGAGCGCGGCCGGGTTGGCGGCGGCGATATGCATGGCGAGCTGACGACCGATGCCCTTGTCCTCGCCCTTCAGCGCCACCAGCACGCCGATCTTGCCCATGCCATCGGCCACCGCGTTGTGAACGTAGGAGACAACCTTCTCCCCTTCCACAACGGCCATGCGGCGCAGGGTGAGATTCTCGCCGATCTTGGCGATCTTGTCGGTGATCACGTCGGCCACGCTCTTGCCGCCCAGATCAGCCGCCTTCAGCGCCTCGAGATCGCCCACGCCCTGCGCGGCCTCGGCGATCTGGCCCACCATCTCCTGAAATTCCGGGTTCTTGGCGACGAAATCCGTCTCGGAATTGACCTCGACAGCCACGCCCCGGCCGCCATCCACCTTCACGGCCACCAGGCCCTCTGCGGCGGTGCGGCCCTGCTTCTTGGCGGCCTTCGCCAGCCCCTTGGTGCGCAGCCAGTCCACGGCGGCTTCCATGTCGCCCCCGGTTTCCGTCAGCGCCTTCTTGGCGTCCATCATGCCTGCGCCGGTCTTGTCGCGCAGTTCCTTCACCATTGCTGCGGTAATTGCCATTTCGGCTCTCCTTCGCGCTATTCGAATCAGATCGTGCGGCCCCGGGCGCATCCGGCCCGGAGCCTTTCATTTCGCCGGGGCGGGATCAGCCCTCGGCCTTCTCTTCCGCCTTCGCATCGGCGGCTTCGGGGGCTTCCTCGGCTTTTTCCTCGGCGGGTTTTTCCTCAGCCTTTTCCGCCTCGGCCGGAGCTTCCTCGCTCAGCGCCTCTTCCGCCGGCGCCTCTTCCATCTCGCCGAGATCGACCCCGGCCGCGCCAAGCTGTGCCGACATCCCCTCGAGCGCCGCGCGCGCCGCGAGATCGCAGTAAAGCCGGATCGCGCGGGCGGCGTCATCGTTGCCGGGGATGATGTAATCCACGCCGTCGGGCGAGCAATTGGTATCCACCACCGCCACCACCGGGATGCCGAGCTTGTTGGCCTCGGCCACGGCGAGCGCTTCCCGGTTCACGTCGATCACGAACAGGAGATCGGGCACGCCGCCCATGTCGCGGATGCCACCGAGCGCGGCCCGGAGCTTCTCGAGCTCGCGGGTCATGCCCAGAAGCTCCTTCTTGGTGAGGCCCTCGGTGGCGCCTTCGAGCTGCTCCTCGAGCGCCTGCATCCGCTTGATCGAATTGGAGATC
>JALVEX010000187.1 GCA_027030435.1 Paracoccaceae bacterium | reverse complement strand
GGGCATCTGCGGCACCTTATCCACCCCAATTTCAGGCTTCACAAACAGCGCCGCTTTCATGCTGCTCCAACCGAACATTTCGCACCATCTCCCTCCCTGGTAGCCGGCAGAGTGTGCGTCCGGGCCTTGTATCGCGGCCCGGTTCCACCTGCCGTTCCCGGATGCTCCCGGGGTGTTCGGCGGGCCGGGGCAACAGCGAGGCTGTTCCAGCAAGCCCCGGCCCTCGGAGTGCACGCACTATTATCTTACCGTTACCGCTGATTGCCTTTCCGATTGCCCGGCTGCCTGCGGGAACAGCGGTATTCGTGAAAGGCCTTGCGCACTCCAACTCGAACACTGCCCATTATGCCGCTGCCGGCAGGGTGCCAAAGCAGAAAATGGCGGGAATGTGGCGGGAAGCGGGCGCAATTATGTCTCTGATTGCGCGCAAAAATTAACCTTCAACTTCGGGTTGCCATTCGTTAACGGCATTGTTTCCATCCAGCGTTGCCCTGAAGGCGGGGCGAGAGAAGAATCGCCGGCCATGCCCCAGCGCCGGGGATTTTTCCGCCTTCCATGCCCTGGACCGGCGCAACAGGGGCAAATATTGTTGCCTGCTTCCAAACAGTCGGACAAGCGCCAGATTTTCCATAGACGCACGGCCTTTATTGTCGCTAATTTCGCAACAAAAATTGTAGAATTTCAGGATTATCATGTAGTCGAAAACAAAGGCGAGTCCCGGTTGCCGAATCACCCTGCGCCTTCTGCCCTCGGCAGGCTCTTCGGCCTCATCCTTCAGCCAACCAGCGGCAGCAGGCTCCCGCGGGGGAAGATGACCCAGACAGCCTGCCCCTCGCGATAGAGGGGGGCCGGCGCGGGATTGGCGGGCAGCGGCAGTTCGAAGGCGAAGCCGTCGCCCAGTATGCCCAGCATGAAGCCTCCCTCGCCCCATTGGCCCGCCTCTTCCGGCGCTTCACGGAGCGCGCCGATCCGCGCCGGCAGCACCAGAAGCGCGGAGCTTTCCCCGGGGTCGGCGGCGGAAAGCAGCACTTCCTCGCCAAGCACCCGCAGCCGCACGGGTCCGCCCTGCCCCGCTTCGGGGGGCAGAGGATCACAGAGGGCAAATTCCCGCCCCGCGATCCTCAGGCGGGCGGCGCCATTCTCCATCCCCGCCCGCTCGGCCAGGATCGGATCGGGAAAATCCCTGAGCCCCAGCGTCTGGCCGCCCTCGATGCTCAGCACCCGATCGGCAATGCGCGCGATTTCGCGCTGGAAGTGGCTCACGTAAAGCGCCGGCACGCGGGATTCGCCGAGCGCGCGGGCCAGATAGCCGAGCACCTCGCTGCGCTGCCGGTGATCGAGGCCCGAGAGCGGCTCGTCGAGCAGCAGGAGATCGGGTGCCGCGGCAAGCGCGCGCCCGATCGCCACCCGCTGCTGTTCGCCCCCCGAAAGCCCCTCGATGCGCCGCGCCAGCAGCGGCCCGAGCCCGAGCGCTTCGATGACCCGCTCCCTGAGCCCCGCCGGGCGGCCGCGCCGCTTCCAGCCGTATGAGATGTTTTCGCCAACGCTCAGATGCGCAAACAGGCGTGCGTTCTGAAACACGTAACCGATGCGCCGCGCGCGTGGCGGCACGAAACGCCCGCCCCCCTGCCAGATTTCACCGCGCATCCGCACATGCCCCACGGCGGCGGGCTCGAGCCCCGCGATCACCCGCAGAAGCGTCGTCTTGCCCGCGCCGCTCGGGCCGGAGATCGCGGTGACCCCCGCAAGCGGCAGATCCGCGCGCGCGCGAAGGCGGAAATCGCCGCGCGAATGGGTGATGTCGAGGCTCAGCGCATTTTCCGCCATCATTCCGCCCTGCCCTGCCTGTTGAGCACATAGACGATCGCCAGCACCGCGAAGGAAAACACGAGAAGCCCGGCGGAAAGCCGGTGCGCGGTAGCGTAATCGAGCGTTTCCACCGCGTTGAAGATCTCGATCGAGATCACCCGCGTGCGGCCGGGGATGTTGCCCCCCACCATCAGCACCACCCCGAATTCGCCCAGCGTATGGGCAAAGCTCATCACCGCCGCGATCAGGTAGCCCCGGCGCGAAAGCGGCAGCACCACCGAGCGAAACACGTCCCACCGCCCGGCGCCGAGGGTGGCGGCGGCCTCCGTCACTCCGCGCCCGACGTTCTGGAAGGCGGCCTGCAGGGGCTGCACGGCGAAGGGCAGCGAATAGATCACCGAGGCGATCAGGAGCCCCGCGAAGGAAAAGGCGAGCGTGGAGCCGGTGATCTTCAGCCAGAGGCTGCCGAGCGGCGCTTGCGGCGACATCAGCACCAGAAGGTAGAAGCCGAGCACCGTGGGCGGCAGCACCAGCGGCAGCGCCGTCAGCGCTTCGATCAGCGGGCGGGCGCGGCTTTTCGTGGTGGCGAGCCACCAGGCGAGCGGGGTGGCGATCAGCAGGAGCAGCAGCGTTGCCGCTCCGGCGAGCTTGAGCGAAAGCACGATGGCGGGCCAGACGGTGCTCATGGCGCCACCTCGTAGCCGGCGGCGCGGATGATCTCGCGCGCGGCTGGGCTTGCGAGCCAGGCGAAAAAGGCGCGCGCGGCCGGGTTGCCCGCACCGCGCTTCAACAGCGCCGCATCCTGGCGGATGGGCCCGTGAAGATCCTCCGGCACCTCGATCCATGCCCCGCCACCCCGGCGCGCCTGTGAAAGCGCGGCGAATCCCGCATCGGCATTGCCCGATTGCACGAAGGCGAAGGCCTGGGCGATGTCGTGGCCAAACACCAGCTTTCCGCTCAGATCTTCCTCGAGCCCGAGCGCGCGCAGGGTTTCTACGGCAGCGCGGCCATAGGGGGCAAGGCGCGGATCGGCCAGCGCGATATGGCGCAGCGCCGGATCGCGCAGCGTCTCTGCAAGCCCCCCGCCCATGCGTGCAGGCTCGCGCAGATAGAGCACCAGCCGCCCGAGCGCATAGATCCTGCGCCCGCCCTCGGCGAGGAGGCCCTGACCTTCCAGCAGGTCCACCCGCTCGCGATCGGCCGAAAGGAAGATGTCATAAGGCGCGCCGTTGACGATCTGGGCGTAAAGCGTGCCGGTGGCCCCATTGACGAGCATCAGTCGATGGCCGCTTTCGGCCTCGAAGGCCCGCGCAAGCGCGCGCGCGGTGGCGAGGAAATTCGACGCCACCGCCACCGCGGCCTCGCCCCTGCTCTCGTCCGTACGCGCGCCGGCCATGCCGGCAAGCCCCCCCGCCAGCGCAATCAGAACCATGAAGACCAGGGCCGGAACCCGCATTGCCCCCTCCTTGAAAACAACCGCTTCCTTAGAACCCGGAAGCCGGGCAAAGCGCAAG
>JALVEX010000186.1 GCA_027030435.1 Paracoccaceae bacterium | reverse complement strand
AGAAGCGCGGTATCCGCCCAGGTCGCCGGCACGTCGCCGGGCTGCATGGGCAGCATGTTCTTCTCGGCCTTCCTGCCCGTGGCGTCCTCGATCGCGGCGATGAAATCCATCAGCGCCACCGGCGCGCCGTTGCCGATATTGACGATGCGAAACGGCGCCACCGGCGAGAGGCTGTCGCCCGCGGGGATCTCCTCGGGCGCGGACGGGCGCGCGGGCACCGTGCCGGACAGCAGCACGATCGCTTCCACGAGATCGTCCACATAGGTGAAATCGCGCTTCATGTCGCCGTGATTGTAAACGTCGATCGGCCTGCCCTCGAGAATCGCGCGGGTGAATTTGAAAAGCGCCATGTCGGGCCGCCCCCAGGGGCCGTAAACGGTGAAAAAGCGAAACATGGTGATCGGCAGATCGTAGAGATGGGCGTAGGAATGGGCCATCGCCTCATTGGCCTTCTTGGTGGCCGCGTAGAACGACATCTGCCAGTCCGCCCTGTCGGTTTCGCGGTAGGGCATTTGGCTGTTGGCGCCATAGGCCGAGGAGGTGGAGGCCAGGAGCATATGCGCGGGCGGATGGGCGCGCGCGGCCTCGAGAAGCTCGTAGGTGCCGATCAGGTTGGCATCGAGATAGCTGCGCGGCGCCTCGATCGAATAGCGCACGCCGGCCTGGGCCGCGAGATGCACCACCAGATCGGGCTTCTCGCGGGCAAACAGATCCATGAGCCGCCCCGGCTCCTCGATCGCCCCCACATGGGGCACGAAGGCCGGGCTTTCGGCCAGCATCGCGTGGCGGCGCTCCTTCAGCGCCACGTCGTAATAGGGGCTGAGATTGTCGATCCCGATCACCCGCCACCCCTCGCCCAGCAAACGCTTGCCGAGGTGATAGCCGATGAAGCCCGCCGATCCGGTGATGAGTGCCGTCTTCATGGTTTCTCCCTTGCCGGCATCCTTGTTGCGCCCGGAAGGACGTTTGTCCAGAGGCGGTTTGCCCGGAGACGGTTTGACCGGAGCCGCTTTGCGCCGATATTGGCGAAAGCGCGCGCCGCCCCGCTTTCCATCCCCCTTTCGGAGTGCTAGGGAAGCCCCGACATGCGAGCAAAACCAATTGAACCCAACTAAACAAGGTGGCCCGATGGCCGAGCATTCCGCCCCGCCCCCCGGAGCACCCCCCGAGATCTCGGTGGTGATCCCGATGAAGAACGAGGAAGGCAACGTGCAGCTTCTGCTCGACGGCCTGGCCGAGGCCTGCGCGGAGATCCCTCATGAAATCATCGTGGTGGACGATGGCTCCACCGATCGCACCGCCGAGATCGTGCGCGCCGCCCACGGCGCCAATCCCGCCGTGCGCCTGATCCGCCATGCGCATTCGGGCGGGCAGTCGGCGGCGGTGCATTCGGGCGTGCTCCATGCCCGCGCAGCCGTGATCTGCACGCTCGACGGCGACGGCCAGAACCCTCCCGGCGAAGTGCCCCGCCTCGCCGCGCCGCTGCTGGCCGCGGACGCCCCCGCGCGCCTCGGCCTCGTGGCCGGGCAGCGGGTGAAGCGGCGCGATACGCTCTCCAAGCGCCTCGCCTCGAAATTCGCCAACCGCCTGCGCGCCTTCATCCTGAAGGACAACACCCGCGATACCGGATGCGGCCTCAAGGCCTTCCGCCGCGCCGCCTTCCTGGAGCTCCCCTATTTCAACAACATGCACCGCTACCTGCCCGCCCTTTTCTCCGCCTATGGCTGGGAAGTGGCGCATGTGGACGTTGCCCACGCCGAGCGCCACGCCGGGCGCTCCAACTACACCAATTTCGGCCGCGCGTTGGCGGGCATCCACGATCTGATCGGCGTGGCCTGGCTGATCAAGCGCGCCAAGAAGGTCCGCCCCGAGGAAGACGATTACCGATGATGCAGCAGCTCCTCGACTATTTCCGCATCGAAAGCACCGCCGATCTGATCTGGCTGATGGTGGGGCTGTTCGCGCAGCTGATGTTTTCCATGCGCTTCATCATCCAGTGGATCACCTCCGAGCGGCAGAAGAAATCCGTGGTGCCCACCGCCTTCTGGTGGTTCTCGCTGTTTGGCGGGCTCCTGCTGCTGGCCTATGGCATCCGGCGCGGCGAGCCGGTGATCATCCTGGGCCAGTCGCTCGGCATCTTCATCTACCTGCGCAACCTGTGGTTCATCCACCGTGTCCCGCATGAGTGAAAGGCAGGCGCTGGGGCTCGGCCTCGGCTTCGTGCTGGCGCTGACGCTCTGGCGCGTCGCGCTCCTCGCCTTCGCGCGCACCGAGCTTTTCGTTGACGAGGCGCAATACTGGTTCTGGGGGCAGAACCTCGATTTCGGCTATTATTCGAAGCCCCCCCTGATTGCCTGGATCATCCGCGCGGTGACGGATCTCGCCGGCTCCGACGCCCCCTTCTGGGTGCGCCTGCCCGCGCCCCTCTTCCACATGGGCACCGCCTTCATCCTGATGGCGATCGCGCGCCGCCTCTACGGGCCCGGGGCCGCGGCCTGGGCGGGGCCGGTCTATGCCGCCCTGCCCTTCGTGAGCGTCGGCTCGGCGCTGTTTTCCACCGATACGCCGATGCTCTTCTTCCATGCGCTGGCGATCCTCCTGTGGCTGAGGCTGATGGCGCGGCCCACGGGCGCCGGCGCCTTCATGCTCGGGCTGGCGGTGGGCCTCGGGCTGCTGGCGAAATACGCGATGATCTATTTCGTGCTGGGGGCGGGGCTTGCGAGCCTCTTCATCCCCGCCGCCCGCATCCCGCCCCGCGCGGCCCTGATCGCCGGGGCGGCGGCGCTCGCGGTTTTCGCGCCCAACATCTGGTGGAATCTCCAGACCGGGGGCACCACCGTCGAGCACACGCTCTATAACGCCGAATGGAAGGATCCCGCCGCCGGGCCGGATCTTTTGGGGGGGCTGAGATTTCTCGGCGAACAATTCGCCGTGTTCGGCCCGATCCTCTTTGCCGCCTATCTGCTGCTCGCCCTGCGCGCCCCCTTCGGGCTGCGCTTTCCCCATGCGGGGCTGCTGCTGTGGCTCTCCGCACCTGTCACCGCGCTGATGGTGATGCAGGGGATGTTCGGCAGCGCCAATGCCAATTGGGGGGTAGCGGCCTATACGGGGGGGAGCGTTCTGGTCACCGCCTGGCTTCTGGCGCGCGCGCGGCCCTGGCTCATCGCCAGCCAGGCACTGCATCTTGCGCTGGCGCTGGCCCTGCCGGTGCTGCTGATCCTCGCCCCCGATCTGCGCAAGAGCGATGGCCATCAGTGGCTGCACCGCTATCTCGGCCGTGGCGAGGTGAGCGAAAGGCTGGCCGGGATCGCACGCGAAAACGGGA
>JALVEX010000185.1 GCA_027030435.1 Paracoccaceae bacterium | reverse complement strand
CCCGCCGACGTAATCGCCGATGGCCTCGGGCGTCCAGGCGCCGAGGAAGATGGCGCCGGCGTGGTGGATCCTTTCGGCGAGCGCGTCTGCATCCGCGGTGCAGATCTCAAGGTGCTCGGGCGCGATGCGATCTGCAAGCCGGGCGGCTTCATCGAGATCGCGCACCACGATCACCGCGCCGAAATCGCGCCAGCTGGCGGCGGCGATCTCGCGCCGCTCCAGGGTTTCGAGGCGGCGCTCCACGGCCTCGGCCACGGCGCGGCCGAAATCGGAATCCGGCGTGATCAGGATCGATTGCGCGCTTTCGTCATGCTCCGCCTGGCTGAGGAGATCGAGCGCAATCCATTCGGGATCGTTATCGCCGTCGGCGATCACCAGGATCTCGCTCGGGCCGGCGATCATGTCGATCCCGACCTTCCCGAACACCCGGCGCTTGGCGGCGGCCACATAGGCATTGCCAGGGCCGGTGATCTTGTCCACCGGGCGGATGGTTTCGGTGCCATAGGCGAGCGCGGCGATGGCCTGGGCACCGCCGATACGGTAGATCTCGTCCACCCCGGCAAGGCGCGCGGCGTAGAGCACGAGGGGATTGGTTTCGCCGCCCGGTGTGGGCACGCAGATCGCGAGGCGCGAAACACCGGCGACGCGGGCGGGGATCGCGTTCATCAGCACGCTCGAGGGGTAGGATGCAAGCCCCCCCGGCACATAGAGCCCCGCCGCCTCCACAGGCCCCCAGCGCCAGCCGAGCGTGGCGCCGGCCTCATCCTGCCAGATCTGATCCTGCGGCAGCTGGCGGGCGTGATAGGCCTCGATCCGGCGCGCGGCAAGCGCCAGCGCCTCCCTTTCGGGCTCGGAGACGCGCGCGCATTCCGCCTCGATCTCCTCGGGCGAGAAGGCGAGGGTTTCGGGGGTGAGGGCGAGGCGATCGAATTTCGCCGTGAGCTCGATCAGCGCCTGATCGCCGCGGGCGCGCACATCATCGATGATCGCGGCCACGGCCTCGTCCACATCGGGCGCATCCTCGCGCTTGGTGGTGAGGAAGGCGGCGAAGGCGGCTTCGAAACCGGGATCTTCGGTGCTGAGGAAAAGCGGCATCGGCGGCTACTCCGGGTGCTGGGGCGCCTTGCGGGAAGGGGCGATATAGGGGCGGGTGACGTCCTTCAGCATGACGTTGATCGCCTCCACGTCAAGGCGGATCGCACCATCGCCGGCAAGGGTGAGGATGAGGCTCCCGGCGCCATCTTCGGCCGGTTCGAAGGTGGTGTCGAGAAGCGAGAGCACAAGATCGGGATCGCCCGGCTGCACCCCTTGCGAGGCCACCTTCATCACATCATCGGCAACGAAAAGCGTCTGCACCCGCTCGAAGGGGCGGTTCTGGCGGCGCGCGGCCTCGAAATCCTCCCAGCGGAAGCGATTGAGCAGCAGCGCGAAGCGGCGTTCGCGCGGCAGATATTTCATTTCGCTTGCCGGGAACACCGCATCCTGAAGGAGCGCCGCGATCACGGCGAGATCGTCCGTATCCGCCGCCATCAGCGCGAGCGGCTGCTCGGCGCCTTCCGCGAAGGTGGCATCGCGCAACTGCTGTTTCGTCTGCTCGCTCATTCCTTCACCCGCTCTATCCGGGCGCCGACGCCCCCGAGCTTCTCTTCCACGTGTTCATAGCCCCGGTCAAGGTGATAGACGCGGGAAACGATGGTTTCCCCCTCCGCCGCGAGTCCGGCGAGGATCAGCGAGACGGAGGCGCGCAGATCGGTGGCCATCACCGGCGCGCCCTTCAGCCGCTCCACCCCGCGCACGCGCGCGGTGCCGCCGTGCACCTCTATATCGGCCCCCATGCGCATCAGCTCGGGCGCGTGCATGAAGCGGTTTTCGAAGATGGTTTCCTCGAGCGTGCTTTCGCCCTCCGCCGTGCACAGAAGCGCCATCATCTGTGCCTGAAGATCGGTGGGGAAACCGGGGAAGACCTCGGTGCGCACATCGACCGCGCGAATGCGCCCGTTGCGCCGCGCGACCTTGAGCCCCCCCGGCGTTTCCTCAACGCTCACCCCCGCTTCCTCGAGCTTTTCGATGAAGGCGGGCAGGAGATCGGCCCGCCCGCCGGTAAGCTCCACCTCGCCGCCGGCGATGGCGGGGGCGATCATGTAGGTGCCAAGCTCGATCCTGTCGGCAATCACCGGGTGGGTGGCGCCGTGCAGGCGATCGGCCCCTTCGATGGTGATCGTGGAAGTGCCCGCGCCATCGATCTTTGCCCCCATGGCGGAGAGGCAGGCGGCGAGATCGCAGATCTCGGGCTCGCGGGCGGCGTTTTCGATCACCGTGGTGCCGCGCGCGAGCGTTGCCGCCATCAGGATGTTTTCGGTCGCGCCCACCGAGGCGAAGGGCAGCGCGATCTTCGCGCCCTTCAGCCCGCCCGGCGCGGTGGCGTGCAGGTAACCCTCCCTAAGCTCGATCTCGGCGCCCATCTTCTCGAGCCCGAAGATATGAATATCCATCGGCCGCGCGCCGATGGCACACCCCCCCGGCAGCGAAACCACCGCCCGCCCGTGGCGCGCCAGCAGCGGCCCGAGCACCAGATTGGAGGCGCGCATCTTGCGCACGATATCGTATTCCGCCACGTGGTTTTCGGCATTGTGGCTGGCCATCGCCACCACCCGACCATCGGCCAGCGTGCTCACCTCTGCACCCAATGATTGCAGAAGCTCGCTCATGGTGGCGATATCCGAGAGGCGCGGCACGTTGGTGAGCGTCAGCGGCTCCTCGCTCAGAAGCGTGGCCGGCATCAGCGCGAGGCAGGCGTTCTTGGCCCCGGCGATCGGGATCCGCCCCGACAAGGGCCCGTTGCCGGTTACGATTATCTTGTCCATGTTTTCTGCCCCGCCTTGCCCGTTATTGCTCGTTACTGCCTTTTTCGCCCGATTCGGGCACGCCTGCCTTCCCAGCCCCGCCCTTGCGGGCACGCATCTGCGCCTTGCGCCGGGCCATGTTGGCCTTGAGCGCCGCCTTCAGCCTTTCTTCCCGGCTTTCAGCCGCTTTTCCGCCCGGTTTCGATTTGCCGCTTCGCGTCATGCGCCCTCTCTAGCGCACGGGGGAAAAAGGGTCCAGATTGCGCTTGCGTCAGGGGGAATTTCCGCGTAATCAGCCGGCCACGAGCAAAGGGCTGCTGTAGCTCAGAGGTAGAGCACTCCCTTGGTAAGGGAGAGGTCGAGAGTTCAATTCTCTCCAGCAGCACCATTTCCCGCTTCCGCCCGAAGAGCCGCCCCCACCGAGGGCACGGATCTCTCAGGCCGTTGGCCGCAAAACGCCGTTTTCCGTGACGATCGCATCG
>JALVEX010000184.1 GCA_027030435.1 Paracoccaceae bacterium | reverse complement strand
CGGGCATTGAGAAAGAGAAAGAGGAGCGCCAGCACCAGCGCAAGGCCGGTAAGACCATTCTTCATCAGCATGTTCAGGCGGGCGGAGATGGCCTCGGCGCGGGTGCGGATCAGGGTGATCTCGACCCCGGGCGGCAGGATGCGCTCCATTTCCGCCGCCACCTCTTCCACCGTTTTCTGAATGGCAACCGCATCACCGCCCGCCGAGCGATCGACGCGCAGCGAAATCGCCGGGTTCTTGCCCTGGAAATAGGCGCGTTCGCGATCGGGCCCCTCCACGCGAACCCGCGCAACATCGCCGATCGTGAGGGGTGTGCCATCCGGCAGGGCCGAGATCACGATCGCGGCCACCTCTCGCGCCGTGCGCCGGGCGATCCCGGTGCGCACGCGGGCGTCGGCGCCGCGCACCTCGCCCGCCGGATCTGCCGCCGCTTCCCCGGCAACGGCAGAAGCGATCCCGGCCATGGTGAGATCATGGCGGATCAGGTTTTCGCCCGGCACCTCGATCACGATCTGCGGCGCGGCGACGCCTCGGATGGTTGTCCGCGTGACACCCCTGGCAAAGAGCCGGGAGGTGAATTCATCGGCAAAGCGGGCAAGCTGTTCTACCGCCACCGGCCCGGTGATCACCACATCCGTTACGCGATCCCGCCAGGCCACGCGGCGCACCTCGGGGCGTTCGGCCCCCTCTGGAAGAGTTCTGATCGAGTCGATCGCGGCCTTTACCTCGTCCTCGCCGCGCCCCATGTCCCAGCCCGGCTCGAATTCGAGCGAAATCACCCCGGAGCCCTCGCGCGAAACCGTGCTCGTGGATTTCACCCCGTCAACGGAAAGCAGGGGCGGCTCCAGCACCTGCACGATGCCGCGATCCACATCCTCCGCCCCCGCACCGGGCCATTCCACGCTCACGGTGATGCGGCTGATCACGATATCGGGGAAAAACTGCGTGCGCAGCTTCGGCAATACCGCAGCGCCCATCGCCAGCAGCAGCAGCATCAGCAGATTGGCCGCGGTGCGGTGACGGGTGAAATAGGAAAGGATTCCGCTGGCGGCCGGAGGCAGGGAACGCGCCATTTCAGCCGCCCTTTCCGGGGCTTTCGCCGGCAAGCGTGGTGCCCCTTGCCCCGGCGCCGTCGCCCGCCGAACCGCCTTCCGCATCGCTGCGCAGCGGGTTGACCTTGATCCCCGCGCCAAGAAGCGGCGTGCGATGCGCAACCACGAGCCGCCCGGCGAGCGCCGGGGCGCGGATGATCACATCATTGCCCTGGCGGCGCAGAAGCTTCACCGTCAGCGCCTCGAGCCTGTTCCCGCCATCCAGAACCAGAACGCTGCCATCCGGGCCGAGGGCCTGTGCAGGCAGTTTCACCACATCCTTCAGAACCGGCTCGAACAGGCGGACACGCACGAAATCTCCCGGTCGCATCCCCGCTTCCGCCGCCCCTTCGAGGCGGGCGAAAAGCTGTCGGCCCGTCCGCCCTTCTCCGGTTGTCGTGCTTTCGCGCCCGAGCGTGCCCGTTGCCACGGCCAGCGGCCCATCCGCAGCGCCGCTTTCAAGCCGCACCTCCACCGGAAGCGGCGCGAGCGAGCCGGTCGGCCCGAGAAGGCGGGCGTATTGCGCGGTGGAAACGCTGAAAGCCACCTCGATGGCCGCGGGATCGATGAGCCGGGCGAGGCGCTCGTTTTTCTGCACGATCCCGCCCTCGATGGCCGATACCCCTTCAAGCCGGCCGGCGAAAGGCGCGCTGATCGTGGTATCGGCCAGCCGGCGGCGTGCATCTGCAAGCGCGTTTTCAGCCCGCTTCAGGGCAATCAGTGCCCTTGCAAGGCGGCTCTCGGCCTGCTGCACCCCTTGGCGGCGCGAAAGCACCACCTGGCGCGCGGCCTGATCGGCAAGCTCCGCTGCCTCCACGGCCGCATCCGTGCCCACGCCGCGCGCCAGAAGATCACGCTGGCGGGCAAGGGCGCGCGCGCGAAGCTCGGCCTGTGCCTCGGCAAGCTCGAGATCCCGCTTTGCAAGCTCATGCGCGGCCTCGGCGCTCTTGCGCTCGGCCTCGGCCTCTTCAAGCCCGGCCCGGGCGTTCTCCAGCGCCGATCGCGCTTCCGCGGGGTCGATCTGCGCGAGGCGCTGGCCGGCCCGCACCTTCCCGCCTTCCTCGAATTCCCCGGCAAGATAGACGATCCGGCCGGATGACATGGCGCGCAGATCAAGCTGACGCAGGCTGCGCAGTTCGCCGAAGGTTTCGATCATGGGAGCGATATCGCGCGGATCCGCCTTCACGACAGCAACGGAAAACACCCGCTCGCGCGGCGCGATGACATGCGCCTCGCGGCTCTTTCGCGCCTCGATCGCGCTCACGATCACGCCGCCGGCCCAGGCCAGAAGGCCGATGGTCACGGCCAGCAGGAAAAGGCCGGTAAGGCTGCGTCCGAGAAAGCGCATGCCGTTTCATCCTTTCATCCGCGCCCGCCCGGCGCGCCATTCACACAAGATAAGCTCCCGCGGCGCTCCCGCCAAGCCCGCGGCCCGCATCATGCCTGCGGCCAATGGCCGTCATCGCCCCTTCGGACCGTTTCACTTGCGGCGCAGATGCTCATCGAGGCGGGGCATGATTTCGACGAAATTGCAGGGCATGTGCCTGTAATCCAGCTGAAGCTTCAGGATCTCGTCCCAGGCATCCCGGCAGGCGCCGGGGCTGCCGGGCAGGGCGAAGAGATAGGTGCCTTTCGCCACCCCGCCGGTGGCGCGCGATTGCACCGCCGATGTGCCGATCTTCTGCATCGAGACATGGGTGAAAACGATGCCGAAGGCCTCGATCTCCTTTTCGTAAACATCCCGGTGCGCCTCCACCGTCACATCCCGCCCGGTGAGCCCGGTGCCACCGGTGGAAATGATCACATCCACATCCTCGCATTCACACCATGCGCGCAACTGCGCTGCGATCTGATCGCGCTCGTCGGGCAGTATCTTGCGATCGGCGAGGATATGGCCTGCCTCCGCGATACGCCCGACAAGCACCTCGCCGGATCTGTCATCCTCGAGCCCGCGGCTGTCGGATACGGTGAGCACGGCGATGCGCACGGGGATGAATTTCCTGCTTTCGTCAATCCTCGGCATGGGATTTCTCCAATCTCGATTTCAGCATGAGCAGATCGGCCCAGGCCTCGCGCTTGGCGGAAGGGTTGCGCAGCAGATAGGCCGGGTGAAACATGGGCTGCACGGGGCGCCTGCCAAGCTCGTGCCAATGGCCGCGCAGGCGGGTGATGCCGCGCCGCCCCAGAAGCGCCTGACAGGCGATATTGCCCATCAGCACGATCACATCGGGATCAACAAGCTCGATATGGCGCAGCACGAAGGGGCGCATCACGGCGATTTCCCCGGGCGTGGGATCACGGTTCTGCGGCGGCCGCCAGGGGAGGATATTGGTGATGTAGAGGGCGTGATCGGGATCGGGCGCGCTGCGCGAAAGGCCGATGGCGGCAAACATGCGATCGAGAAGATGCCCCGCGCGCCCCACGAAGGGCTTGCCGATGCGATCCTCCTCCCGCCCCGGCGCCTCGCCGATCACCATCACCCGCGCGGCCGGATTGCCATCGGCAAACACCAGATTGCGCGCACCCTTCTTCAGATCGCAGCCATCAAAGGCGGCGATGGCCGCGCGCAGTTCCTCAAGCGTATCGGCCGCAGCGGCGAGGCGCTCGGCCTCGTCCACGGGATCAGGGCCGGAACCGGCCTCCCGCCCGGGGGCAGAAGGGGCTGAAGGGGCTGCTGGCGCGGGCGCATTCACCTGCTCTCTCGCCCCGGCCTGTTTGGCCGCAAGCTCGTAGCGGTTGATCGGCCGATCTCCGATCGCCTCGTCGGCGCCAAGCTCGATCTGCCATTCAAGAGCCGCGAGCGCCGCTTCGGGGCTCATGGTGTCGGGCGAAGAATCCATGGCCCGAAACTAGGCGCTCGCGCCGGCGCGGTAAATGCCCTTCTGCCTTGCCCGCTGCCCGGGCAGTTCCTATAAGCGGGCAGCAGGCAATTCAGGGCATCACATGAGCTTCGACGCAAGGCACCTTCTGGGGATCGAGTATCTCAGGCCCGATGCGATCCGCACTCTCCTAGATCTTGCCGATCGTTACGTGGATCTCAACCGCAGCCCGCAGAAACATTCCACGGCGCTTGCGGGGCTGACCCAGATCAACATGTTCTTCGAAGCCTCGACCCGCACCCAGGCCAGCTTCGAGATCGCGGGCAAGCGCCTCGGCGCCGACGTGATGAACATGGCCATGCAGGCAAGCTCGCTGAAAAAGGGCGAAACCCTGATCGATACCGCGCTGACGCTCAACGCAATGCATCCCGATCTTCTGGTGGTGCGCCATCCCCATTCGGGCGCGGTCAACCTTCTGGCCGAGAAGGTGAACTGCGCGGTGCTGAATGCCGGCGACGGACGCCATGAGCACCCCACCCAGGCCCTCCTCGATGCGCTCACCATCCGCCGCAAGAAGGGGCGGCTCCATCGCCTCACCGTGGCAATCTGCGGCGATATCGCCCACAGCCGCGTGGCGCGCAGCAACATCCTGCTTCTGGGCAAGATGGAAAACCGCCTGCGCCTGATCGGCCCGCCCACGCTGATGCCCGCGAGAATCGGGGAATTCGGCGTGGAGATATATGACGACATGCGCGAAGGGCTCCAAGGCGCTGACGTGGTGATGATGCTGCGCCTCCAGAAGGAGCGGATGGATGGCGGCTTCATCCCCTCGGAGCGGGAATATTACCACCGCTGGGGGCTTGATGCCGACAAGCTCTCGCATGCGAAGCCGGATGCGATCGTGATGCACCCGGGGCCGATGAACCGCGGGGTCGAGATCGACGGCACCATCGCCGACGACATCAACCGTTCCGTCATTCAGGAACAGGTGGAGATGGGCGTGGCGGTGCGCATGGCGGCGATGGATCTGCTGGCGCGCAATCTTCGCGCCGCACGCGAGAGCGAGGGAGATGGAAAGGGGGTCATGGTATGAGCGAACAGCCCCTCACCCTCACAAACGCGATCCTGATCAACCCCGAGGCCGGCACGGAAAGCCCAGGCTGGCTCAGGATCGAGAACGGAATGATTGCCGGCTCGGGCGCGGGTGCCCCCCCGAAAGGCCGGGCCATCGATTGCGGCGGGAAATATCTCGCGCCGGGAATCGTGGATATCGGGGTGAAGGTCTGCGAGCCCGGCGAGCGGCACAAGGAAAGCTACCGCACGGCGGGGCTAGCGGCCGCCGCGGGCGGCGTGACAACCATGATCACCCGCCCCGACACCCTGCCCGCGATCGACAGCCCCGAGGTGCTCGAATTCGTCACCCGGCGCGCGCGCGAGGCGGCGCCCGTCAACATCCGCCACATGGCCGCGCTCACCAAGGGGCGCGAGGGGCGGGAAATGGTGGAGATCGGCTTTCTCGCCGATGCGGGCGCCGTGGCCTTCACCGATTGCGATCGGGTGGTGGCCGATACGAAGGTGTTCTCCCGATGCCTCACCTATGCGCGCGCACTCGGCGCATTGGTGATCGCCCACCCGCAGGAGCCGATCCTGAGCCGGGGGGCGGCCGCCACCAGCGGCAAGTTCGCCAGCCTGCGCGGCCTGCCGGCCGTTTCCCCCATGGCCGAGCGCCTCGGCCTTGAGCGGGATCTGGCGATCGTGGAGATGACGGGCGCGCGCTACCACGCCGACAATCTCTCCACCGCCGCCGCCCTCCCGGCCCTCCGGCGCGCCAGGGAAGCGGGGCTTGGCGTGACGGCGGGCGTCAACATCCATCACCTCACCCTCAACGAGCTCGACATCGGCGATTACCGCACCTTCTTCAAGCTGAAGCCCCCTCTCAGGAGCGAAGAGGACCGCCTCGCCATGATCGGTGCCGTGCGCGAAGGGCTGATCGACGTGATCTCCTCCATGCACACCCCGCAGGACGAGGAAAGCAAGCGCCTGCCCTTCGAGGAGGCCGCATCGGGCGCCGTGGGGCTCGAAACCCTGCTGCCGGCCGCGTTGCGGCTCTGGCACGGAGGGCATATCTCGCTGCCCGCGCTTTTCTGCGCGCTTGCCCTCAATCCGGCGCGCCTGATGGGGCTTCCCTCGGGCCGCCTCTCGAAGGGAGCGCCGGCCGATCTCGTCCTGTTCGATCCGCACAAGCCCTTCGTGCTCGATCGCTTCAGGCTCAGATCGAAATCGAAGAACACCCCGTTCGACGGCGCCAGGATGCAGGGCAGGGTGCTCGCGACCTTCGTTGGCGGGCGGCAGATATTCGGAAAGGAGGGCAACTGATGCCCGAAGCAATGACGGGCCCCCTCGGCATGGGGCTGGCGATCCTGATCGGCTATCTTCTGGGCTCGATCCCCTGGGGGATGGTGCTGGCGCGGCTGATGGGGCTTGGCGATCTGCGCCGGATCGGATCGGGCAATATCGGCGCCACCAACGTGCTGCGCACCGGCAACAGGAAGGCCGCCGCGCTGACGCTCCTGCTCGACATGGGCAAGGGCGCGGCCGCGGTGCTGATCGCGCGCGCATTCTGGGCGGAGGACGCGGCGCAGATGGCGGCGCTCGCGGCCTTTCTGGGCCATTGCTATCCGGTCTGGCTCGGGTTTCGCGGCGGCAAGGGGGTCGCCACCTTCATCGGCATCATGCTGGCGCTTTCCTGGAAAGTGGGGCTGGCCGTCTGCGCCACCTGGCTCTTCTTTGCCATGCTGTTCAGATATTCCTCTCTCGCGGCACTGGCGGCGGCGGGCTTCAGCACCATGTGGATCTTCATCTTCCGGGAGGGCGAGATGTTCTTCCTCGGCGTGGCGCTGACGGTGCTGATCTACTGGCGCCACCGTGAAAACATCAAGCGCCTCGAAGCCGGCACCGAGCCGAAGATCGGCCGGAAGACGGCGGATGACGAAAGCTGAGCCAAAGGCGGTGACACGCGCCGCTTTCATCATCTGCTTTCAGTAGCTGTATTCCTCATAGATGCGCGTCAGATCGCCGCCCCAGGGGCCGTGGTATTTTCCCAGCAGCTCGTCGGCCAGGGTGATCCCCGTTTCCACCTCGTCCTTCAGCGTGTTGAGGAAATGGCGCTCATCGGGCACGAGGCCGCCAAGGCCGGGGCGCGCGCGCGCCTTGAGGCCGGCTTCCGCGATCGCCAGCGCCTCGCTGGCAAGATCGCGCATCCGCATCCCTTCCACCTCCGCGTCAAGCCCGTCCCGGCCGGCAGCGATGCGCCAGGCCTCGCGGGTTTCGGCGCTCCAGCCCTTCGCCAGATCCCAGGCCGCATCGAGCGCGCCCGAGTCATACATCAGCCCCACCCAGAAGGCCGGCAGGGCACAGAGGCGCCGCCACGGGCCGCCATCGGCGCCGCGCATCTCCATGTATTGCTTGATGCGCGCTTCGGGGAAGATCGTGGTCAGATGATCGGCCCAATCGCTGAGCGTCGGCTTTTCGCCGGGCAGCGCGGGCAATTCGCCCCTGAGGAAATCACGGAAGCTCATGCCCAGCGCATCGATGTATTTCCCGTCGCGATAGACGAAATACATAGGCACATCGAGCGCGTAATCCACATAGCGCTGAAAGCCCATCCCCTCCTCGAACACGAAGGGCAGCATCCCGGTGCGGCTCTGATCGAGATCGCGCCAGATGCGTGAACGCCAGCTCTTGTAGCCCGTGGGCCTGCCCTCGAAGAAGGGGGAGCTTGCAAAAAGCGCCGTCGCCACCGGCTGAAGCGCGAGCGCCACGCGGAATTTCTTCACCATGTCCGCCTCGGAGGCGAAATCGAGATTCACCTGCACCGTGCAGGTGCGATACATCATCTGCGTGCCATGGGTGCCGACCTTCTCCATGTAGGGCGTCATCAGCTTGTAACGGCCCTTGGGCATCATCGGCATGTCCTCATGGCGCCAGATCGGGGCGGCGCCAAGGCCGATGAACCCCGCGCCGATCCCGTCGGCCACGGTCTGCACCTCGCGCAGGTGTTCGTTCACCTCGTCGCAGGTTGCATGGATCGTTTCGAGCGGCGCGCCGGAAAGCTCGAGCTGCCCGCCCGGCTCGAGCGAGATGTTGGCGCCACCCTTCTCGAGCCCGATCAGATAGCCTCCCTCCTCGATTCCCTGCCAGCCGAAGCGATCGCGCAGGCCCTCGAGCATCGCCTTGACCGAGCGATCACCCTCATAGGGGAGCGGCTTCAGCGTGTCCCTGCAATAGCCGAATTTCTCGTGTTCGGTGCCGATCCGCCATGCTTCCTTCGGCTTGCAGCCCGCTTCCAGAAATTCGGCCAGCTGGCCCTCGTGCTCGATCGGGCCACCGCCCGATTGGGGGATCGACATGAATTTTCTCCGCTTCCGTTCGCCCGTGCCTTTCGGCGTGGCCCCAAGTGGTGAAAGGAAACGGAAGGGTTGTCAATGCAACCTTCGCACCGGCTTTTCCCAGATCACGGCCAGTTGACCGGGCGGCCTCTCGAGCGCCTGAAGCATCGGTTCGATCCTGAGGCCGGGCAGGGCGGCGAAGGCATCGAAAAGCGCTTCCGCCCCCTCTGCGTTGACGGGGATTTCAACCGGCGCGCCGCCCTCGTGATGGAGCCGCCAGGCAAGGGCGCCCGCAGGTGACGGCGCAATTTCGAGCCGCAAGAGCGAATCAAGCGCCACGATGCCGCCCGTATGGGGGCCGAAATAGGCGATGCGGCGCTCGTCCACCTGCACCACCCCGGGCCCGCCGCGGGCGCGGCGAAAGCGGCCAAGCTGAAAGCCCGCCCAGCCAAGCGCCGCACCAGCGAAAATCACCGCCAGCCCGAGCCAGAGATCCAGCCCCTGCGCTCCGAT
The DNA here is from genome assembly GCA_027030435.1 of Paracoccaceae bacterium. Lineage (GTDB taxonomy): Bacteria > Pseudomonadota > Alphaproteobacteria > Rhodobacterales > Rhodobacteraceae > WFVA01. The sequence continues at coordinate 23,132 of JALVEX010000184.1, read as the reverse complement.
CGCCATGAACAGCCCGAGAAGCGCGATCGCTACGCCGATCAGCGCTTCACGCCAGCGCCAGAGGGCTTCCCGGGCTTCGGGGCGAAAGAATGCCATTCACCAATCTCCGAGCGTGCTTTGCCAAAGCGTGAGCGCCGCCACGGCAGCGGTATCGGCGCGCAGGATGCGCGGGCCGAGGCTGACGGCCGTAGCGAACGGGAGTGCGCGCAAGCGTTCGCGTTCGGCATCGGAAAACCCGCCCTCGGGCCCGATCAGGATCGCCCATTTGCCGCCCCGCTCAAACCCTTCAAGCGCCGCGCCTGCACCCACCAGCGCCTCGTCGCAAAACATCAGCCTGCGATCTTTCGGCCATTCGGCCAGCAGCTTTTCAAGCGGTTGCAACTCCTCCACGGGGGGCACATAGGTGCCGCCGCACTGCTCGGCCGCCTCGATTGCGTGGGCCTGCAGGCGATCGCGCCGGATGCGTTCGGAATTGGTGAAATCCGTGCGCACCGGAAGGATGCGGGCGGCCCCAAGCTCGGCGGCCTTTTCCACGATGAAATCCGTGCGCGCCTTCTTGATCGGCGCAAACATCAGCCAGACATCGGGCGGCAACTGCAAGGGGCGGGTCCGGTGCCGGCATGTCAGCATGCCGGTGCGCTTGCCCGCTTCGGCCACCTCGGCCAGCCACTCGCCATCACGCCCGTTGAAGAGAAGCACCTCCGCCCCCTCCCCGAGCCGCATCACCGAGAAGAGATAATGCGCCTGCGCGCGCGTGAGCGGAACCGATTGCCCTTCCCCGAGCGCATGTTCTACATAGAGCCTGATCTTCGCCTTTTTCATGGACATGACCATATGCCCGAACATCAGCAATCGCCAGAGCCGAAGGGGCAGGTTTCCGATGCTGTCCGGGGCAACTGGGTCGATCGGCTTGCGCCCGAGCGCACGCGCCCCTACCTGCGCCTCTCGCGCGCCGATCGTCCGATCGGCACCTGGCTTCTGCTGCTGCCCTGCTGGTGGGGGATCCTGCTCGCCGCGCTTGCGCATGGCGATATCCGCCCCGCCGATCTGTGGCTGATCGCCGCCTGTGCCCTCGGGGCCTGGCTGATGCGCGGCGCCGGCTGCACCTGGAATGACATCACGGACCGCGAATACGATGCCCGCGTGGCCCGCACCAGAAGCCGGCCGATCCCCTCCGGGCAGGTCAGCGTGAAACAGGCGGCGCTCTGGATGGGGGTGCAGGCCCTCATCGCCTTCGCCATCCTGCTCACCTTCAATGCAAATGCGATCCTGCTCGGCATCCTCGCTCTTGCCCCCGTGGCCATCTATCCCTTCGCCAAGCGCTTCACATGGTGGCCGCAGGTTTTCCTCGGCATCGCCTTCAACTGGGGCGCATTGCTGGGCTGGGTTGCCCACACGGGCCGGCTCGAATGGCCCGCCGTGCTGCTCTATCTCGCCGGCATCAGCTGGACGCTGTTTTACGACACGATCTACGCCCATCAGGACAAGGAGGACGACGCCCTCATCGGCGTGAAATCCACAGCCCGCCTCTTTGCCGAACGCACGCGCTGGTGGCTGCGCCTGTTCATGGTGCTGACTGTCCTGCTGATGGCGCTCGCGGTGGTGCTGGCGCTGGTGCCGGCCGGCGCCCCCCTGCCCCGCCTCCTCGTGGCGCTCCTCGCGCCCTGGGCCATCGGCTGGCACATGACATGGCAACTGAGCCGCCTCGACACGGAAGATCCGGCCAACTGCCTGCGCCTCTTTCGCGCCAACCGCGATGCGGGGCTCCTGCCTGCGCTGTTTTTCGCCGCAGCGCTCATGCTTTGATTGAACCGGCCGAACGCGCCGCTTAGAAAGGCCCGGGGAAGCCGGGGAAGTAACGAAACATGCGTCTTTCAAGCATCATTCTGCCCGCTGCCGCTTTCATCCTGGCCGCCGTGCTCAGCGTTCTGGTGGCGGTGAAGGCGGCAAACGTGATCGAGAAGCGCTCGCAGGGCGCGGTGAAAACGGCCCTGCTGCTTGCCGGCGATGACTGGGCGAAAGTGGATGTGGATGGCCTTCAGGTGATCCTGACCGGAACCGCTCTGAGCGAGGCCCAGCGCTTCCATGCGCTCAGCGCGGCGCGCTCGGTTGTCGATGCGGAGCGCGTGATCGACAGAATGGAAGTGGCCGATGCACAGGATATTCCACCGCCTGATTTCGCAATCGAGATCCTGCGCAACAGCAAGGGCATCTCCCTGATCGGCCTCGCCCCCGAAAGCACTGACCGCGCCGCCCTTGGCGGGGAAATCTCGAAGCTCGCCGGCGATGCGCAGGTGACTGACATGCTCGATACCGCCGCCTATCCCGCCCCGGAAGGCTGGGAGGAAGCGCTGGCATACGGCATCAAAGCCCTGAAGCGGCTGAAGAGCGCCAAGATCTCCATCGCTCCGGGGCACGTCTCGATCATCGCCACGGCCGACACGCCCACCGGCAAGCGGCGCCTCGAAGAAAGCCTCGCCGCCGCCGCGCCGGAGGGGCTCGCGCTCGATCTCTCGATCTCCGCCCCCCGCCCGGTGATCACCCCCTTCACGCTGCGCTTCCTGATCGACGGGAAAGGCGCGCGGTTTGATGCCTGCGCGGCCGACAGCACGGAATCGAAGGAGCGCATCCTTGCTGCGGCGCGGGAAGCCGGGCTTGCCGGGGGAGGTAACTGCACAATCGGCATCGGCGCGCCTTCCCCTCGTTGGGGCGATGCAGCGGTGAGCGGCATCCGCGCGCTTGCAGCCCTCGGCGGCGGCAGCCTCACCATCGCCGACAGGGATGTAAGCCTGATCGCAAGGGAGGATGCATCGCCAAGCGCGTTCGAAGCGGTCAGCGGGCGCCTTGAGGCCGATCTGCCGGACTCCTTCACCCTCCATGCCGTGCTGCCCGAACCTGTGAAGGTTGTCGGCACCGGCGCGGATACCGGCGAGGGGCAGCCCGAGTTCGTGGCAACACTCAGCCCCGAGGGCCTGGTGACCCTCAAGGGCAAGCTGGCGGATGAGCGCCTGCGCAAGGCTGTTGACAGTTTCGCGCGTGCCCGCTTCGGCATCGAGAAGGTGAATGGCAAGACAAGCCTCGATCCAGATCTTCCAAGCGGCTGGCCGGTGCGCGTGCTGGCGGGGCTCGAGGCACTGAGCAAGCTCAACAATGGTGTCGTCGTGATCCAGCCGGAGTTCGCGCAGGTGAGGGGCGTTTCCGGCAACCCGGACACCCGGGCCGAAATCTCGCGCCTTTTCTCCGAGAAACTCGGCGCCGGCGCCAATTTCGAGATTGACGTGAAATACCAGAAGCGCCTCGATCCCAAGGCCAATCTGCCCACGCCGGAAGAATGCGTCTCCTCGATCAATGCCGTTCTGAAGGAAAACAAGATCACCTTTGCGCCGGGCTCCGCCACCATTGATCCCAGCGCCAGCAAGACCCTCGATCGCATCGCCGAAATCCTCAAGAAATGCGAGGATGTGAAGATGGAAATCGCCGGCCATACCGATAGCCAGGGGCGCGAGGAAATGAATCTCAACCTCTCCCAGGCGCGCGCCGAAGCCGTGCTGACGGCCCTCATGGCACGGCGCATCCTCACATCGGGGCTTGTGGCCAGGGGCTACGGCGAAACCCGCCCCATCGCCGACAACAAGACGGAAGAAGGCCGTGAGGCCAACCGGCGGATCGAGTTCACTCTGATCGAGCCTGAAAGCAAGGAACAAGCCGGGGCTGAAGATGGCGGGGAAGAAAAAGCCCCTGCCGCCGCCGCGGGCGGAGATGCGCCGGAAGATGGCCCCGCACAGCCAACCGCCGGCGAGGCGCAGCCACCCGGACAAACACCCGCCCCCGAAGCCAAACCCGCCCCGAAACCGCGCCCGGAGTCATCAGATGAACAGAACTGAATTCATCATCGCCATCGCGATCATCCTGTTCGTGGCTTTTGCCTTCGGCTGGTTTGCCCATTGGCTGGTGCACCGCTTCACCCGCGTTTCGGGCGGTGACATGAGCGAGATCGATCGCATGGCCCAGGCCCTTCACGAGGCCGAGGAGGCGCGCGATCAGGCCATCGCCTACCAGCAGCAGCGCGAAGCGGAGATGACAAACCAGCTTCATCAGGCGGAAGCCGAGCTTTCCGCCGCGATGGACGGCCTCAGAGCCGCCCGCCAGGAGGCCGAGGAACTGCGCGCCTATATCGAGCGGATCAACAAGACCGGCTAGGCGGCAGATCACCAGCGGGTGAGCGCGGCTTCGTCCTCTTCCTTCGCGGCCACCCATTCGGCGCCGTCGGAGGTGTATTCCTTCTTCCAGAAGGGCGCGCGCGATTTCAGGTAGTCCATCAGGAATTCGGCCGCCGCGAAAGCCGCCTTGCGGTGGCGCGCGGCCGTGGCCACCATCATGATCCGCTCGCCGGGGCGAAGGGCCCCGTAGCGGTGAACGATCAGCGCGCCGGCAAGATCCCACCGCTCCATCGCATCGGCACGGATCTTTTCCAGAGCCCGCTCCGTCATCCCCGGATAATGCTCGATCTCCATGCGATCGAGCCGCCCGCCCGCATCATCGCGCACGATGCCGGTAAAGCTCACCATCGCCCCGGTGCCCGATGTGGCGGCCTCGAAGGCCTCCAGCTCGGCCCCGAGATCAAAGGCCTCCCGCTGCACCCGCACGCCACCGGCCCCGCTCATGGCTCAGCCTCCCGTCATCGGCGGAAAGAAGGCCACCTCGCGCGCACCGGAAAGCGGCGTGGAGAAATCGGCCAGTTCCTGATCCACGGCCACCCTGAGCGCCGAAACATCCGCAAAGGCCGCCGCATAGCGCGGCTCGCGCTTCTTGAGCTCCTCCACCAGATCGGCCACCGTGGCGGCCTGCGTTTCCACCGCCTCGCGGGGCTTTCCGATGCGCTCGCGCACCCAGGCGAAATAGAGAACGTCAATCATGGCTCATTCCTCATCGCGAAGCAGGGGAAGCGCCTTGCGGAAGTAATCGAAGCCGGTCAGCAAGGTCAGCACGGCGGCGATCCACAAGAGCACGATACCGATCCACCAGCTCCATATCATCGCATTGTATTTCCACACCAGCCCGAGGTGATCTTCCTCGCGCCCGGTCAGTATATCAAGGATCATCTGGCCATCCATGCCCATGGTGCGAATGCCGAAGGAATGCTCGAAGAGCCCTTCGGAAAACAGCACCGCAAGCGCAATCATCTGCGCCGTCGTCTTCCATTTCGCAAGCTTCGTGACCTTCAGCCTGTGCGCGTCATCCCCGAGAAATTCGCGCAGACCGGAGATGAACACCTCGCGAAACACGATCAGCGTGGCCGGCAGGAGGATCCAGGGATCCATGCCCGAAACGGCGGTGATGACGAGGAGCGCGATCATCACCATGGCCTTGTCGGCGATCGGATCGAGCATGGCGCCAAACCTGCTCTCCTGCTTCCACCGCCGGGCCAGGTAGCCATCGAAGAAATCCGTTATCGCGGCCCCGAGGAAGAGGAGCAGCGCATACCAATCGGAGATCGGACGGGCAAAATAGAGAAACATCACCGCCACACCGGGGGCCGCGAGAAGGCGCAGGAAGGTGAGGATATTGGGCAGGTTCCAGTTCATGAGGCCACCATTAGCGCCTCAGCCGCGCTCATGGAAGAAGTCATATATCTGCCGGGCGAGTTTTTCGCTGATCCCCTCGACGGCGCAGAGATCCTGCACCCCCGCGCGGCTCACGGCACGGGCGCTGCCGAAACGGGCGAGCAGGGCGCGCTTGCGCGCCGCGCCAACACCTGGCACCTCGTCAAGCGGTGTGGCGGAAATCGCCTTGCTGCGCCTTGCCCGGTGCGTGCCGATGGCGAAGCGGTGCGCTTCGTCGCGCAGACGCTGGATGAAATAGAGCACCGGATCATTGTGCCTCAGCGCAATAGGCGGCCTGCCGGGCAGATGAAATTCCTCCCGCCCCGCATTGCGCTCCTCCCCCTTGGCAACGCCGACGATCGGCACACCGCTCACGCCAAGCTCGTCCAGCACGCCCGCAACCGCGCTCACCTGCCCCGCGCCGCCATCGATCAGCAGCAGATCCGGCCAGCCCCCGCCTTCACGCGCGGGATCCTCCTTCATCAGACGGCGGAAACGGCGCGTGAGCACCTCCTTCATCATCGCGAAATCATCGCCGGGCGCGATATCCGCTCCGCGGATGTTGAACTTGCGATACTGGCTCTTCATGAAGCCTTCCGGCCCGGCCACGATCATTGCTCCCACGGGATGGGCGCCCTGGATGTGGCTGTTGTCGTAAACCTCGATGCGCCCAGGTGGCGCCGCAAGGCCGAAGGCCTCGGCCAGCCCCGCGAGAAGCCGCGCCTGGCTTGCGCTTTCGGCCATGCGCCGGGCAAGCGATTCACGGGCGTTCCTGAGCGCATTCTCCACAAGCTCCGCCTTTTCGCCACGCCTTGGCACGATCAGGCGCACCCGCCGCCCGGCCTTCTGGGAAAGCGCCTCCTCCATCAGATCGGCATTCTCTATCGGGTGGGAAAGGATCAGCAGCGACGCCGGGGCCTTGTTGGCATAGAACTGGCCCATGAAGGCCTCGAGCACCTCGCTTTCCTCCGCCCCCGCGCCGGTGCGGGGATAGAAATCGCGATTGCCCCAGTTCTGATGGGCGCGAATGAAGAAAACCTGCACGCAGGCCTGCCCGCCTTCCATGTGGAGCGCGATCACGTCGGCCTCGCGCGTGGAGCGCGGGTTGATTCCCTGGGCCGATTGCACCTGTGTCAGCGCGTTGATGCGATCGCGCAGCGCCGCGGCGCGCTCGAACTCAAGCGCCGCGGAAGCCTCGGCCATCTCCCGCGCCAGCGCCTCCTGCACGCCATGAGTGCGCCCTTTCAGGAATTCCTCCGCATCACGCACGAGGCGCGCATATTCCGCTTCGCTGATCTTGCCGCAGCATGGCCCCGAACAGCGCTTGATCTGGTAAAGCAGGCAGGGCCGCGTGCGCCCGGCAAACATCGCATCCGAGCAATTGCGCAGCAGGAAAACCTTCTGCAGCTGATTTAGCGTGCGATTGACCGCTCCTGCAGATGCGAAGGGGCCGAAATAGCTGCCCTTTCGCCTGCGCCGGCCGCGATGCTTCGTGATCTGGGGAAAGGGTGTATCCTTCGTTATCAGGATATGAGGAAAGCTCTTGTCATCACGCAGAAGCACGTTGAAATGAGGCTTGAGCTGCTTGATCAGGTTCTGTTCGAGCAGGAGCGCCTCGGTCTCGGTGCGGGTCGTGAGAAACATCATCGAGGCCGTCTGCGAGATCATGCGGGCGATACGATCGCTGTGGCCGGTGGGGCGGGCATAGCTCGATACCCTTTTGCGCAGGCTTCGCGCCTTGCCCACATAGAGCACCCGGCCCTTCGCATCGAGCATCCGATAGACACCGGGGCTGTTATCAAGCGTCTTGAGATAGCCACGGATGACCTCATGACCGGTAGCCACCTCCGCCTGCGCACCCGGCGCTTGCGGCGCTCTTTCCATGCTGCCCGGCTTTTCGCTCATTTCCCGACCCTGATGATTCTCATGTTGGCTGCAATCTTATCCGGTCTCATGCAAGGAATAACATCTCCACAATCTCTGTGGATAACTCTGTTGGCAAAATCGCTTAAGGCAAAAAAACTGTTGCCTACCAAAGGGTTTCCTCGTTTTGCACAAATAATACGCAAACCCGCAACATATTGATTTCAAACGAAAAAGGATATATTCGGATCCAAGCATTTGATATATTTGAGAATTTTCAAAGGATGCACGGCGGTGGCATCTGTCGGTGCACAACTCGCTGCATCGGTGCCGCTGCGTCAATCACTCCGGGCCCAGAATATCCGGGGTTTTCCATGCCAGATGCTGTCCTCCGTCAACACAGATCACCTGCCCGGTAACTGCTGGAGAATCGAGGAAAAATCCGAGCGCCGCGCAGATATCTTCGGGATGAGCGCCACGCTCGAGAATGGTAGCGGCACGCTGGCGGGCGAAATGTTCCTCGCTCTGGCGCGCGCCGCGCAGGGTCGGCCCGGGGGCGATGGCATTCACCCGCACATGAGGCGCAAGCGCCTGGGCGGCGGTCTGCGTGAAGGCCCAGAGGGCCTGCTTGGCCAGCGAATAGCTCATGAATTCGGGGGTGGGCTTGCGGATGCGCTGATCTAACATGTTGACCACCAGCGCCCCGGCGCGCAGCTCCCCCATGTCGTCCCGATCAGCGCGCGGGGCCTGACGGGCGAAATTCTGGGTCAGCACGAAGGGCGCGCGAAGATTGGATTCCATGTGCCGATCCCAGCTTTCGCGCGTGGCGGTCTCGATCGTGTCATGCTCGAAGATGGATGCGTTGTTGACAAGGCATGTAAGTGGCCCGCCGAGTGCCTCGCCTGCCCGCGGTACGAGGCTCTGGCTCTCCTCCTCCCGCAGCAGATCCGCGCCGAGCACTTCCGCCTTGCGGCCCATTTCCCTGATCCGCCCGGCGAGAGCCTCCGCCTCCTCCTGCGAGGTGGCATAATGAAGCGCGATGTCGAAGCCCCTTTCGGCCAGATGAAGCGCCATCGCCCGCCCGATGCGGCGCGCCGCACCTGTCACGAGGGCCCGTCTGCCGGCCTGCCCCTTCACGCAAACACCGTCCAGATATAGAGCGCATAAAGCGCGGTGAGCAGGAAGCCTCCAAACCGGGAGAGATTCCAGTGCAGGAAAACAAGCGGCAGGATCACAAGCGAAGCCCCCAGCATGATCCAGAGATCGAATGACAGCATGGCGGCCGGCACCGGGATTTCGCCGAAGAAGGAAGCGATCCCGATGATTGCCAGCAGATTGAACATGTTGGAGCCAACCACATTGCCCAGCGCCACATCGGCATGATCCTTGCGCGCTGCCATGATCGAGGTCGCCAGTTCGGGCAGGGATGTCCCGACAGCCACGAGCGACAGGCCGATCACCGCTTCGCTCACCCCGAAGCTGCGCGCGATGTTGCTCGCCCCTTCCACCAGGAGATCGGCCCCGAGCGGCAGGCCGATCAGCCCGAGCAGGGTAAAGACGCCGATCTGCCACCATGGCATGTCTTCATCCACTCCTTCGAGATCAATTTCGGGCTCTTCTTCCGCCGCGCAGGCCTCCGCCTCGTTGCAGCGCCGCCGCCTTTCAGCCCGCACATCCAGGAAATTATCTGTCAGCACGAGGCCGAGCGCGGCCAGCAGGATCATGCCGTGGACCCAGGTGATCGGCTCGAGATAGCACACGGCTATGAACAGCAGGGTCGAAAACAGCATGAAGAGATAGGATTTCCGGCTGCGGCAAACGCTCGTGCGCAACCCGTAGAACATGGCCGGGAGGCCCAGCACCAGAAGGATATTGGCGATGTTGGAGCCAACCACATTGCCAAGCGCCAGCCCCGGCACATGATCGCGCACCGCCTGCACCGAGATCAGAAGCTCCGGCGCGGAAGTGCCGAAGGCCACCACCGTCAGACTAACGATCAGCGCCGGCACGCCGAGCCGGAGGCTGAGGTTGACGGCGCCGCGCACCAGCGAATCCCCCGCGAGCAGCAGGATCAGAAGCCCGATGCAGGTATAGGTCCAGTCCAGCATGGATCAACCTCTCCTGCTTTTCGTGCAGTCACATAGCCCGCGCCCGATGCGAAAGCGCCCGCAACGGGGGCATTTGCGCGAGGCCAGCCTTGCCTGCCCCGGGAAGCGGAGCTTGCCGAAAATCGCGAGAATGATGATCGCGATCAGGAAGAATGTGACGGCCTTCACCATACCCTACAATCCGTATCTCGCATATTCCGCGCGCTCCTCGAGCCGATCCACCGCACCATCGAGCATTTCAATGCCGAGCCGGCGCAGAAAGGCCGGCCGCACTCCATAGCGCATGAACTTGGCCTTGTCGCCGTAAACCTGCCGCATCCGGGATTCGAGATGCCCGATACCATCGGCAAGCCCCACATCAACGCCCTTGCGCCCGATCCAGATCTCGCCGGAAAACAGCGACGGATCATCCGAAAGCCGCTCGCCCCTGCGGGCCTTCACATGAGCGATGAAATTCTCGTGGATGCCCTCGAGCAGGCGCTTGAGGCGCTTCACGTCAGCCGGTTTTTCGGGCAGGAAGGGATCGAGCATGGATTTCGATCGCCCGGCCGTATGAAGCCGGCGCTCGATCCCGTGGCGGGTGATGAATTCATGCAGGCCGAAGCCCGCCGAGATGACTCCGATCGAACCGATCACCGAGTTTTCATCGAGCCAGATGTCATCCGCCGCAGTGGCCAGCCAGTAGCCCCCGGAGGCAGCCACATCCTCCACGAAGGCATGAACGGGAATCTTCCTCTCCCCCGCCAGCCGGCGGATGCGCGCGGCGATCAGCGAGGATTGCACCGGCGAGCCACCGGGCGAATTGATCACGATCGCCACGGCGGCAGGCTTGCGGCGGCGAAAGGCGCGCTCGATCAGGGGGGCGAGCGTGGCATCATTCAGCCGCCCGCGCCCGCTTGATGCGATCACGCCCTGAAGGCGGACGACAGCAATGCGCGGCGCCTTGGAAATGAACGGCAGGTAAAGACTCATGGGCCTGCATGTACAGCCCCCGCGCAATGCAAACAAGGGAAGCGAGGGGGAATTGCGGGGCGCGGGCGCCATATGTGACGCTGATGCCGCGTCAGACCATCTGCGTGGCCTTTACAGCACGCTGCCAGCGGGCGTATTTCGCTGCCCGCTCGGCCTCGTCCATCCCGGCTTCGAAGCTCCTCTCAAGCGCCCATCCGCGGGCAAATTCCGCCTGCCCCGGATAGACCCCGGCCCGCATCCCGGCGATCCATGCCACGCCCAGCGCCGTCGTTTCCAGCACGCGCGGGCGATCAACGCGCGCGTCAAGGATATCGGCAAGGAACTGCATGGTGTAATCGCTCGCCGTCATCCCGCCATCCACACGCAGCACGCGGCCAAGCCCCTCGGCAGGCCAGTCGGCGCGCATGGCCTCGATGAGATCGCGTGTCTGATAGCCCACGCTCTGCAGCGCGGCGCGGGCGAATTCGGCGGGGCCGGAATTGCGCGTGAGCCCGAAGAGCGCGCCCCGGGCTTTGGCATCCCACCAGGGCGCGCCAAGCCCCGTGAAGGCAGGTACAAGGATCACGTCCTGGCCCGGATCGGCGCGCTCGGCGAGGGCGGCGGTTTCACCCGCCTCGGCAATGATCCCGAGTCCGTCGCGCAGCCATTGCACCGCCGCCCCGGCGATGAAGATCGAGCCCTCCAGCGCATAGGTGGGCGTGCCGGCAAACTGATAGGCGATGGTGCCGAGGAGGCGGTTGCGGCTCTCGACAAGCTCCGCCCCGGTATTGAGAAGCGCAAAGCAGCCGGTGCCATAGGTGGATTTCATCATCCCCGGCTCGAAGCAGGCCTGCCCCACGGTGGCCGCCTGCTGATCGCCCGCAACTCCCAGGATCGGGATCGCCGCGCCGAGGAGATCGGGGCTCGTGGCACCGTAATCGCCATCGCAATCGCGCACCTCGGGCAGCATGGCCATCGGAATATCGAGAAGGGCGCAGATTTCCTCATCCCAATGGCCTTCCCGGATGTTGTAAAGGAGGGTGCGCGCGGCGTTGGTGGCGTCGGTCGCATGCACCCGCCCGCCTGTCAGATTCCAGATCAGCCAGCTGTCAACGGTGCCGAAGAGAAGCTCCCCCGCCTCGGCGAGCGCGCGTGCACCCTCCACATGATCGAGGATCCACTTGAGCTTGGTGCCGGAGAAATAGGGATCGAGCAGCAGCCCGGTGCGATGGGTGATCATCGCCTCATGCCCCGCTTCCTTCAGCGCCTCACAGATCGGGGCCGTGCGCCGATCCTGCCAGACGATCGCATTATGGATCGCCCGGCCCGTTTCGCGCTCCCACACCAGCGTGGTTTCGCGCTGGTTGGTGATGCCGATCGCAGCGATTGCGGCAGCCTCCTGCCCGGCCTTTTCCAGCACAGTGCGGCAGGTGGCAAGGGTTGTGCGCCACAGATCCCCCGGATCATGCTCGACCCATCCCGATTGCGGATAATGCTGGTCAAATTCCTCCTGCGCCTGGGCCACGGGGCGGAGATCGCCATCGAAAAGGATGGCACGTGAGGATGTGGTGCCCTGATCTATTGCCAGAATATGGGTCATTTTTCGCCTCTCCCCCGCTGGTTTCGCTTTTCGGGAGTGTCCGCCTGGCGTAAGGTTTCGTCAAGCGCCGGTTTCGATGGGAATGGCCCGCGGCGCGCTGTTGAAATGGCGCGCATGGGCATTATCTTCTCACAACAAACGAATTGCAGAGGCAGTGATGACAATGGACCCATATGAGGCGCTTGGCGTCAAGAAGACGGCAACGGACGCCGAGATCAAGAAGGCCTACCGCAAGATCGCCAAGGAAAGCCATCCCGATCTCAACCCGGATGACAAGGAAGCCGAAGCCCGCTTCAAGGCTGCCTCGGCCGCTTATGATCTGCTGAAGGATCCCGAGCAGCGTGCGCGCTTCGATCGCGGCGAGATCGATGCCCAGGGCCAGGAGCGCCCCGAGCGGCATTTCTACCGCGATTTCGCCGGCGCAGAGGGCAACCCCTACCAGGCGGGGCGGGGCTTCGAAGGCTTTGGCGGAATAGATCCCGAGGATCTTTTCGCCGATATCCTGCGCCAGCGGGCGCAAGGGGGCGCCCACGGTTTCGGCGGTGGCTTCGGTGATGAATACGGGCGGGATTTCGGAGGCGCGCGCACCACCTTCAAGGCGCGCGGCCCGGATATGCGCTACTCGATGGAAGTGCCCTTCATGGACGCGGTGAAGGGCGCCACCACCCGCATCACGCTCCCCACCGGCGGCACGCTCGACGTGAAGATCCCCGAGGGCACGAAGGATGGTCAGACGATCCGCCTGCGCGGCAAGGGCGGCCCCGGCATCGGTGGCGGCCCGGCTGGCGATGCCTATGTGACAATCGGCGTGAAGCCCCATCCGCTCTTCCGCCGCGAGGAGGATGATATCCTCATCACCCTGCCGATCAGCATCGATGAAGCGGTGCTTGGCGGCAAGGTCGAGGCACCCACGATCGACGGGCCGGTGAAGGTCACCATTCCGAAGGGTGCAAGCTCTGGGCAGGTGCTGCGCCTGCGCGGGCGCGGCGTGAAGAACCGGCGCACCGGCAAGCGCGGCGATCAGAAGATCGAACTCAGGATCGTCATGCCGCCGAAGATCGATGAGGAACTCGAGAGCTTCATGAAGGAATGGCGCAAGAAGCACGCCTACAATCCGCGCAAGGGAATGAAGACATGAAACAGCGCTATTTCGAAAAGGACGTGATCGAGGCGATCGAGCTTCTCACCCCGGGGCGGCTCGAGCGCTTCGTGAAGATGCAGGTGATTTCACCGATGCAGACGGACGAGGGCCCGGCCTATCGCGATGTCGATCTGGCCCGCCTAGAGCTGATGTGCGAACTTTCCGAACATTTCGGCATGGAGGAGGATGCGCTCGAGATCGTGATGTCGCTCATCGATCAGATGCATGCCCTGCGCAATCGCCTGCGCCTCATGGCGCGCGCCATCGAGGCGGAGCCGGAAGAGGTGCGCCTTCGCATCGCGCGCTTTATCTGCGAAGGCAACGAGCCGCCACCGGAGCAGTGAGGCGTTGGATACAGGGAAAGGGCCTGGCCGCCGTGCCGGGCCTTTTTCATTGGCGAAACGGATTCAGGGCTTGGGTTCGTCATCCCAATCCGAATTCAGGATCCGGTGGCGATCGCCCTCGGGATCATCGAACTGGTTGTTCTTCAGCGCCCAGAAGAAGGCCGCAAGCCCTATCCCGCCGAGAAACAGCGAGGCCGGAATGAGATAGATCAGAACATCCATTCAGAGGGCTCCTTCACCGGCGCAGCCTGAGCGCGTTCAGCGATACGGTAATCGACGAGGCCGACATCGCCAAGGCCGCTGCGAGGGGCGTCGCGTATCCGGCCAGCGCGATCGGCACGGCGATCATGTTGTAAAGAAGGGCGATGGCGAAATTCTCCCGGATACGCGCCCGGGCCCGGCGGGCGGTAACAATGGTTTCGCCAAGCGGCGAGATATCCGATCCCATGATCACGATATCGGAGGCCACCCGGGCGGCATCGAGGGCTGTTGCCGGCGAGATCGAAACATGCGCCGCCGCCAGCGCGGCGGTATCGTTGAGCCCGTCGCCCGCCATCAGCACGCGGCGCCCTTCTGCGGCGAGGCCGAGCACGATTTCCGCCTTTTCCTCGGGCCGCACGCCGGCATGGTAGCGCCCTATGCCGAGCATTGCGGCAAAGCGGCGGACAGCCGTTTCACTATCCCCGGAAAGAAGGATCACCTCCATCCCCTGAGCTTCAAGCGCCCGCACCGCCTCTTCAGCCCCCTTGCGAAGATGATCCTTGAATTCAAAGGCCGCAGGCGGTTCATCCCCGATCTTCAGCCATGTGGCCGTGCCCTCTCCGGCCTGTGCTCCCAGCCAGTCGGCCCGCCCGAGGCGGATTTCACGGCCCTTCCAGCGCCCCCGCACCCCGTGGCCCGGCACCTCCTCGAGATCGCTCACATCGGCCGCCTCGATCCCCATCTCACGGATCGCGCCAGCAAGGGATCGCGCCAGTGGGTGGGACGAGGCCTCCGCCAGTGCGCGTGCGATGGAAAGCCTTTCGCGAGGATGGCGATCGAGCGCAAGCGGCTCGGGCGCGCCTTGCGTCAGCGTGCCGGTCTTGTCGAACACCACCGTATCCACCTCGGCGAGCCGCTCTAGCGCCGTGGCGCTCTTTATCAGCATCCCGCGCCGGAAAAGCCGGCCCGACGCGGCCGTGACCACCGCCGGCACGGCAAGCCCGAGGGCACAGGGGCAGGTGATGATCAGCACCGATACGGCGATATTGAGCGCAAGGCGCAGATCGGCCGTCGCCGCATACCAGCCGATTAAGGCAAGCGCGGAGAGAAGATGCACACCGGGAGCATAGATCCGCGCGGCGCGATCTGCGAGAGAGGTGTAGCTGTTCTTCGCGCTCTCCGCCATCGCCACCAGATCGGCGAGGCGGTTGAGGGAGCTTTCCTCTCCCGCTGCCGTGACGCGCAGCGTCAGGGGGCCCGTGAGGTTGATCTCGCCGGCGCTGACCGCCATGCCCGGGCCGGCAAAGACGGGCATTGTTTCGCCGGTCAGAAGAGAGCGATCCAGCTCGCTTTCACCCCGCTCAACGATACCATCGGCCGGCATTCGCCCGCCTGGGCGCACCAGCACGAGATCGCCCGGGCGAAGATCGCTGACGGATACCGCCCTTTCCTCCCCCTCCTCGATCCTCGTGGCACGGGGCACCTCGAGCGCGGAAAGCTCCTGCGCGGCCGAGCGAGCCACGGCGCGGGTGCGGAAATCGAGATAGCGCCCGGCAAGGAGGAAGAAGGTAAGCGAAAGCGCGGCATCGAAATAGGCGTGCCGCCCGCCCTGCATGGTTTCGTAAAGCGAAAGCCCCCCGGCGAGGATGATGGCCAGCGAGATCGGCACATCCATGTTGAGCCGCCTCACCCTGAGCGCCTTCCAGGCGTTGCGGAAGAAGGGCTGGCCGGAGAACGCGATCGCCGGCAGGGTGATGAGTGCGGAAATCCAGTGAAACAGATCGCGGGTTGCATCCGCCGCCCCCGACCAGACGGCCACGGAAAGCAACATCACGTTCATCATCGCGAAACCGGCCACCGCGAGACGCATCAGGAGATCGCGGCTTTCCCGCTCCGCAGCGGTCGCGGCAAGGGCCTCTGCATCAAGCTCATGCGCCTCGTAGCCGATCCCCTCGAGCGCCTCGATGAGATCCTGCGGGCGCACATCCGGCTCCGTTTCGATGCTCACCCGCTTCAGCGAAAGGTTGACCCTCGCATCCCGCACGCCGGGATATTGCATCAGCCGGCGCTCCACGGCCGAGATACAGGCCGCGCAATGCGCCGTGGGCAGCGAGAGCATGATCGTGCCCTCCCGGGCGGCCGCGGCGCCGCGCCGCGCCGATTGTTCGGCCAGACGCTCGGCGGAAGGGGCAGCGATGCAGGCGGGGCACGCAGAGGCGGGGGGGGGTGCTGTCTTTCCCATCTGGAGCCTCATCTATCCCTTCACGAAAAGCTCCCGGGTCTGGCGGAAAAGCGTGCCGTCATCGGAATGCGCCCTGAGGCGGATTTCCCATATGCCGGGGACCAAATCGAGCGGAGCCCGGAACGAACCATCAATATAATCAAATTCCGGTTCTACATCGTCCTTGCGCTCCGTTGCCCGCCCGACGACCACCTCGAGCTTCGCAGGTTTGACGGGCCGGCCGGAGGCATCGACAAAGCCGAGCACAAGTTCGCCATCGCGATAGTCGATTCCGAGCCGCCAGCCAAGCCCGATCTGGGCCTTTCGCAGGGCATCGAATTGCTGACTGGCGACATAGCTGTTTTCCACCTCCAGCCCGGGGAAGGTGCTGATTGCCTTGAATGCCAGAACGAAATTCACGGCAATGATGACCCCGAAAAAGGCGAAGGTAATGAGCAGCACCTTGCGGCCTGTCAGGGGGCGCCCTTCGCTCATCTCTGGATCTCCTGCCTTCATTGCGGTTTGCCGTTGAAGATCGTGTCCTTGTAGTCGCGAACATGATTCTTCATGTCCTCGACCCAGATCCGGATCGGAGTCCTTTCCCTGTGTGCGGCAGGGGAATCCGGCGGCGCTGTTACGTATACACGAAGCTGGCCAGTGGTGTCAGCGGGCACATTGACGATGAGATCGTCCTCGCCCTCGATGGAAAGCTTCAACGGCTCATCCGCCTTCAGCGACAAGGCGAAATCGCGGTCCTCTCCGTGCATGTTGCGCAGGCGCACATCGTATGTATTCCGAACCGACCCATCCGAAAGCATGACATAGGTGGGATTGCGCACGGGCGACACCCGGATATCGATCTCGGAGCGCATGAAGAGCGCGACCACCAGCGCCAGCCCAACGGCCGCCCAGAGCGCCGTGTAGATCATGGTGCGCAGGCGGAAGATATGCTTCCAGACCGGGCGCGGCGGATTGCCGGCGCGCTCGAGAGGCTCATCCGAAAGGGCGAGATAATCGATCAGGCCGCGGGGTTTGCCGATCTTCTCCATCACGTCGTCACAGGCATCGATGCACAGGGCGCAGGTAATACATTCGAGCTGCTGGCCATCGCGGATATCGATCCCCATCGGGCAGACATTGACGCAGGCATTGCAATCGATGCAATCGCCGAGGCCCTCCACATCGGCCCCCTTGCGCCGTTTCCCCCTCGGCTCGCCGCGCCAGTGACGATAGCCGACGGTAAGCGTGTCCTCGTCCATCATCGCCGCCTGGATGCGGGGCCAGGGGCACATGTAGATGCACACCTGCTCACGCATGAAACCGCCAAATGTGAAGGTGGTGGCCGTCAGCACGAAGATGGTCGTATAGGCAACGGGATGGGCCGTGCCGCTGAGAAGGTTGTGCAGCAGCGTCGGTGCATCGGTGAAATAGAAGACCCAAGCCCCGCCGGTCGCCACCGCGATCAGGAGCCAGACCGTCCATTTGAAAAGGCGCAAGCGGATCTTCTTCAGATTCCAGGGCGAACGCCAGAGCCGGATGCGCGCGTTGCGATCCCCCTCGATCCAGCGCTCGACGAGAATATAGAGATCCGTCCAGACGGTCTGCGGGCAGGCATAGCCGCACCAGACGCGCCCAAGCGCGGAGGTGAACAGGAAGAGCCCCAGCCCCGCCATGATCAGGAGCCCGGCCACGAAGTAGAATTCATGCGGCCAGATCTCTATCATGAAGAAATAGAAGCGCCTGTTGGCGAGATCGATCAGAACCGCCTGATCAGGAAGATTCGGCCCGCGATCCCAGCGAATCCATGGCGTGATATAATAGACGCCAAGCGCCACCGCCATCACGATCCATTTCAGGGTTCTGAAACGGCCTCTCACCCGGCGGGGGAATACGGGCTCGCGGGCTTCGTAGAGCTTGGGTGCGCTATCTGTGCTTGACACGGACCATCTCCGATCTTCCGGTTTTGACGATGGCGCTGATCTGACAGCGCCGTTGCCTGATCACATTGACCTCGATCAATGAATTTCAAGTATATCGGCCCGAGCCTGCGCCCTTCTGTCGCTGGTGCAAAGCCCCTTGCGGCGATCAAATGACGCAATTGAAAGCCGGTTTTTGCCCTTCAATTGCGCCCCGTCAGGAATTAGGGTGGCACCGACCCCCAAGGAAACGCGCGAACAGGACTGGGGTGTCGGTGCCGTCCGGGGGCTGGAGACCCCCGGATTTCTTTTTTCTACTGGCCGCCACCAAGCCCGTGGACATAGAAGGCCACAGCCTTGATATCGGCTTCGCTCAGGCGGGCGTTCCAGTTGGGCATCACGCCGCCACGGCCATGGGAGACGGTTTCCATGATATCCTCTCGGGTGCCGCCATAGAGCCAGATCGCATTGGTCAGGTTCGGCGCCCCGACATCGATATTGCCCTTTGCATCCTCGCCATGGCAGCCGGAGCAATTATCTTCGAACACCACCTTGCCAGCCTCGACGAGCTTTGCGTTCGCATCTCTCTGATTGAACGAAAGCACGTATTCCACCACGGCCAGAAGCTCATCCGGCTCCAGCACATCGGCCCATGCGGGCATCTCGCCGGTTCTGGTTTCGTCGTCCGCCTCGCTGCGAACCCCATGGGTGATGGTGGTGTGAATGTTTTCGATGTCACCCCCCCACAACCATTCGTCATCCAGAAGGTTGGGGAAGCCCTTGGCCCCCTGCCCCCCCGCACCGTGACACTGGATGCACCAGGTTCTGAACACCGCGGCACCGGCCTGGCTGGCATAATGCTTCAATTCGGGATCCTGGGCCACTTCGGTGATATCCGTCTCGGCCAGTTTCTTCTCGATTCCGGCATTTATCTCCTCGAAGCGCTTGATCTCCTTTTCGACATCGGCACGGGTCGAGAAGCCGAGCACGCCCGGCGTTGCCCGATCGAGGAGCGGCCAGGCAGGGTAGGCCACCATGTAACCGAGCGCGAAAACGATGCAGCCATAGAAGGTCCAGAGCCACCAGCGCGGCAGGGGGTTGTTGTATTCCTCGATACCATCCCAGGAATGGCCCGTTGTCTCGACCTGTTTCTGCTCTTTTTTCGGAGCCTTGCGGGGAGCTTTCGTCATTGCCGCGCCTCCTTCACATCATTGGCGAATGCCGCTGGGGCAGGTTCGCAGGCGGGTTTGTCTTCATGGCGAAACGGGATCTCTGCGGCCTCTTCCTGATGGCTGCTGGCGCCGGGGCGAAACACCCAGACAACAAGCCCGAGGAAGAAAGAGAACATGAGCAGCAGGAACCAGCTGTCGGCAAATTCACGCAGAAGGGAATAGTGATCCATTTCCACCCCCTATCGGCTTGCATCGGGCGTGAAGGTCGAGAAATCGACCAGCGTGCCCAGCATCTGCAGATAGGCAATCAGCGCATCCATTTCCGAGATGCCCGGCTCGCCGTCGAAATTGCGGACCTGCACCTTCTCGCCATAGCGTTCGAAAAGCCCATCCGTATCGGCATCAGGATCGGCCTGGGCCAGGAAATCCTCGCGCGCATGGGCGATCATGTCATCGGTGTAGGGATCGCCGGCCGCGCGGTAGGTCGCCAGCAGTTCCTCGATATGCTCGGGCTCGATCATGCGCTTCTTGAGGAAGCCGTATTTCGGCATGACCGATTCCGGCACCACCGATTGCGGATTGGTGAGGTGATCCACGTGCCACTGATCCGAATAGCGGCCGCCGACACGCGCGAGATCCGGGCCGGTGCGCTTGGAGCCCCACTGGAACGGGTGATCATACATCGATTCCGCCGCCAGCGAGTAGTGGCCGTAGCGCTCCACCTCATCACGCATCGGGCGGATCATCTGGCTGTGGCAGACATAGCAGCCCTCGCGGATGTAGATGTTGCGCCCGGTCTGCTCGAGCGGCGTGTAAACGCGCATCCCCTCCACCTTCTCGATGGTGTTCTGAAGATAGAAGAGAGGCACGATTTCCACGAGGCCGCCGATCGTCACCACGATGAAGGAGAAGATGAGCAGGAGGGTCGCGTTGCGCTCGATGACGCCGTGCTTGTCAATAAGTGCCATTTCCAAGGCCCTCCTTATTCAGCCGGCGCCGCAGCAGGGGCCTCGGCCGCAGCCGGGCTCCGCTTGACGGTCATCCAGAGATTGTAGGCCATGACGACAGCCCCGGTGAGATAGAACAGCCCGCCGGTGGCGCGCGCCACATTCATCGGCCATTTCGCGGCGACGACATCAGCGAAGGAGTTCACCAGGAAGCCCTGCGCATCCACCTCGCGCCACATCAGGCCTTCCATGATGCCCGAAACCCACATCGAGGAGGCGTAGAGCACGATGCCGATCGTGGCGAGCCAGAAGTGCAGGCTCACCAGCGAAAGCGAGTAGAGCCGCTCGCGCTTCCAGAGCTTGGGCACGAGGAAATAGAGGGCGCCGAAGGTGATCATGCCGTTCCAGCCCAGCGCGCCGGAATGCACGTGGCCGATCGTCCAGTCGGTGTAATGGCTGAGCGAGTTCACGGCGCGGATCGACATCATCGGCCCTTCGAAGGTGGACATGCCGTAGAAGGCCACCGAAACCACCATCATGCGGATGATCGGATCGGTGCGCAGCTTGTCCCACGCGCCCGAGAGGGTCATCAGGCCGTTGATCATGCCACCCCATGAGGGCATCCAGAGCATGATCGAGAACACCATGCCGAGCGTCGAGGCCCAGTCGGGCAGCGCCGTGTAGTGCAGATGGTGGGGGCCGGCCCAGATGTAGAGGAAGATCAGCGCCCAGAAGTGGATGATCGAAAGCTTGTAGCTGTACACCGGGCGCTCGGCCTGCTTGGGCACGAAGTAGTACATCATGCCGAGGAAGCCGGCGGTGAGGAAGAAGCCCACGGCGTTATGGCCATACCACCATTGCGTCATCGCGTCCTGCACGCCGGAGAACAGCTGCACGGATTTCGAGCCGAAGATCGAAACCGGAATCGCCAGGTTGTTGATTATGTGCAGCATGGCGATGGTGACGATGAACGAAAGGTAGAACCAGTTCGCCACGTAGATGTGCTTTTCCTTGCGGTTGTAGAGCGTGCCCATGAACACCGCGAGATAGGCCACCCAAACGATGGTGAGCCACAGATCGGTGTACCACTCGGGCTCGGCATATTCCTTGGATTGCGTTGCGCCGAGCACATAACCCGTGGCCGCCAGCACGATGAAGAGCTGATAACCCCAGAAGACGAACCATGCGAGATTGCCGCCCCACAGCCGCGCCGCGCTCGTGCGCTGCACCACATAGAAAGAGGTGGCGATCAGGGCGGAGCCGCCGAAGGCGAAGATCACCGCCGAAGTGTGCAGCGGGCGAAGCCGGCCGAAGTTGAGGTAGCCCTGAGCCCATTCGAAATTCAGCCATGGGAAGGCCAGCTGGCTGGCGATGAACACCCCCATGAAGAAGCCGATGAGCCCCCAGAAGACGGTGGCGATCACGCCGTAGCGGATCACCTTGTCCATGTAACCGGTTTCGACCACACGCTCCTCGCCGAAGTTGCGCAGCGTGTAGAGGAATGCGATGCCTGCTGCGGCCATGAAGATGAGCGCATGCACCAGATAGGCCAAATCGTGTGCCTGGTTGGCGGCGTAGGCGGCAAGCACCGCAACGACACCAAGCACAGCGAGTTTAACGAAATCCCACATTGTGCGTCCCTTTTTTCTCAAGTGGCGGCACGGGCAGCCCGCTGGCCCGCCCGATCCTGTTCGTCCTGTTGCGGTATGGAGGCAGCTTCGGCAAGCTACCTTGATCCATGTCAAATCAAGGCGTGGAAACCGTTGATCGAGGTCAATGCTCGCACTGCCTCCCTGATGCGATACTCGGGCTTGAATGCAACAGGAGCGTTGCGTTTCGGTTAAGATCCGAAGCTACAGCATTTTCAGCCAGAGGAGAAGGGCACCATGGCATACAAATCCATCCTGACCGTCATCAGCGATCCGGACGTGGCTTCCTCTGCGCTTGAGGAGGCGATCGCCATAAGCCGCGCCCATGACGCACATCTCGAGGTGATCGCCGTGGGCGTGGATCGCACTCAGATCGGATATTATTACGCCGGAGCACCTGTTCAGTTCATGGAAGAAACCCTGGAAGTGGCCAGGGCAGAAGCGGCGGAAGCGGAGAAATTCGTGAAGGGGCGGCTCGAGAAGGCCGGGATCCGGTGGTCGAGCGAAACGGCCGTGGCGCAGCTTGCCGGGCTCAATACGCTGGTCGCACACAGGGCGCGCTACAATGACCTCGCGATCCTGCCCCGGCCCTATTGCGAGGGCTGCGGGCCGGAACAGGAGGTGATCGTGGAATCGGCGCTGTTCGATGGCCATGCGCCGGTGATGATCGTGCCGCCCCAGGCCGAGCCCAGGCCCGATGCAAGGCGCATCGTGCTGGGCTGGAACGAGAGCGCCGAAGCGCTGGCGGCGGCCAAGGCCGCCCTGCCGCTTCTGAAAATGGCCGAGATCGTGAGCATCGCCATGGTCGATCCGCCGAGGCACGGCCCGGATCGCTCGGATCCGGGGGGCGCGCTGTCGCAATATCTCGTTCGCCACGGGGTGAAGGTCGAAATCTCGATCCTCGCAAAGACGATGCCGCGCGTTTCCGATGTGCTGATGCGCCATGTGAAGGACATGAATGCCGATCTCCTGGTGATGGGCGCATATGGGCATTCGCGTTTTCGCGAGGCAATCCTGGGCGGTGCCACGCGTTATGTGATGGAGCAGGCGGAGTTTCCTGTATTCATGGCGCATTGAGCCGGCAATGCGGGCGGTGGCGGCTCAACCTATGATCCCGCCATCGCAATCATCCCCCGTTTCGGCCATCAGGGCCTGAAAATCCGGGATCACGATGCGGCGCTTGCCCTCGAGCCTTATCAATCCTTCGCGCTTCAAGGCAGATATCTGGCGGCTCACGGTTTCCAGCGTGAGGCCAAGGTAATCGGCCATGGCCTCGCGGGTGAGCGGAAGATCGAAGGCAAGCTCCCCATCCGTTTCCTTCAGCTTGAGCGCCGCATCACGCCGGCCAATGATCACGAAGAGGCTGGCAATCTTCTCACGCGCCGTCTTGCGCCCGAGAAGCAACATCCATTCACG
>JALVEX010000183.1 GCA_027030435.1 Paracoccaceae bacterium | reverse complement strand
TTTTCATCCGTGGGGGGTGCGTCTCAGCTGAAATCAACCATAGGTATGATAATTCAAGGAAAATTCAACATGAACACAAGATTTCGCCATATTCCCCCTGCAGACTCCCAAGTAATGAGACCAGCCCATGCGATGGCATCGAGAAGGGCAGGAAAAAGGGAACGGAGAGTGAGACAATGCTGAGTGCGATCAAGCAATTTCTGCGGGACGAAGATGGGGCGGTAACGGTCGATTGGGTCGTGCTGACGGCCGGCATCGTTCTGTTCGGTGTCGCCATGGCCATACCGATCCGCCAGGCTTCGGTGGCGAAATCGAGCGATATTGCCTCTTTCATCGATACCGTCTCGACGGATTGATCTGCACGGCTCAGCGAGGCCGGAGGGATCCGATGTCTTGTTGAAGACCGCTGGTTTCCAGATCCGAACCAATGCAAGCAAAATCCATTGTTTGAACACGAGATTGACGTATTTACGGGATATGCTGATTCCAATGGCGCGGATTTGCGAATGATGATACGGCGCCCGCGCGGGGTGGAATGACAGGTTTTCGACGGCCGGGAGGCCGATCAGGAAAAGAAGGGAAAAGATCATGCGGATGGTATTCGGGTTGGTCCTCGTGGTGGGCGTCGCGCTTGCCGCCTTCGCCGTTTACATGGCCAAGGGCTATGTGGACAGCTACCAGGCGCGCCTTGAAGCCGAGCGCGCGCAGCTAGCCAAGATCGTTCCCACCGTGGAGGTCTATGTGACCAACCGGCAGATCAAATATGGCGAGGAGATCACCAAGGATGACGTGCGCAAGATCAAATGGCCCGAGGATTCGCTGCCCGAGGGTGTTTTTCGCACCGAGGAGGAGCTTTTCCCCAAGGGCGTAGGCATTCCGCGCCGCGCCACGCGCCAGTTCGAGAAGAACGAGCCGGTGCTGGCCGCCAAGGTAACGGAGCCCGGCAGGATCGTGGGGATCACATCCCGCCTTTCGCGCGGCATGCGCGCCTTCGCCATCAAGGTGGACGCCACAAGCGGGGTTTCGGGCTTCCTGCGGCCGGGGGATGTTGTCGATGTCTACTGGACGGGGCGGATCCTCGATCAGAACGTGACCAAGCTCATCCGCTCGGGTCTGAAGCTGATCGCCGTCGATCAGAAGACCGACATCGATCAGGACGGCGCCGTGATCGCGCGCACCGTGACGGTGGAGGTGTCGCCCGAGGATGTGGCCGCCCTCGCCCAGGCCCAGGCAACGGGCCGCCTTTCGCTCTCGCTGGTCGGCAATGCGGAAGACGTGATCAGCGGCAAGATCGAGATCGATCAGGACAAGCTCCTCGGCATCAAGCGCGAGGCGGTTGTCGAGACCGCGCCGGAAAAGGTCTGCACCATTCGCCAGCGCAAGGGCACCGAGATTGTCGAGGTGGAGATCAAATGCCCCAACTAGGGCCGGGTTTCCCATAGCCGGTCAGGCGTGCCCATCACCTCATATGGGGGGCGCGCCTTTCACCTGCCACAACAAATAGTGAAGTGTTGCGGGTTATCCACATGACTTTCGCCCGGCAAGGCTTTGATTCTTGCAATATTTAACGTTTTCCTGCATTCTGCCGTTCAAACGGGCGATCAGATCCGTATCCATTTTGGTGATCAGAGAGGCAGGATCACAATGCAGATGAGCAGTTTTTTCAAGGCGGCCCTCATCGGGCTTGCCGTGAGTTTCACCACGATCCCCACCGTTTCCAATGCGGAAACGCTGAAGGTTGTCAGGGGCGCGCCCTCAGCCGCGCTCAAGGTGCCGATGAACCGCGCGGTGGTTGTCGAGAGCGAGGAGCCCTACGGCCAGCTTTCGATCGCCAATCCCGATATCGCGGACACGACCCCGCTTTCCAACAAGTCGATCTACGTGCTCGGCAAGACGCCGGGGCGCACCACGCTCACGCTTCTTGATGACGCGGGCGGGCTGATCGCCAATGTGGAGGTGCAGGTCACCCCCGACGTGGCAGAATTCAAGGAGCGGCTGCGCCAGATCCTGCCGGGCGAGCATATCGAGGTGCGCACCGCCAATGACGGCATCGTGCTCTCGGGCACCGTCTCGAGCACCGCAAAGCTCGATCGCGCGCTCGATCTGGCGAATCGCTACGCGCCGGACCGGGTGTCCAACCTGATGAACGTGGGCGGCACGCAGCAGGTGATGCTGAAGGTGCGTTTCGCGGAGGTGCAGCGCTCGGTGGTGAAGGAGCTTTCCGCTTCCTTCGGGGTTGCCGGCAATGATGTCCAGAGCGAAACGGGCACATGGCTCGGTTCGGGCATTCTCAATCCCGGCGCGCATATCCCCGCGCCCGGCGCCGTGACCAGAACCGGCATCTCGGGCGCCACGCGCCTTGGCTTCACCATGGGTTCGGTTCAGTTTGGCGTGCTTCTCGAAGCGCTGGAAACCAAAGGCCTCGTGCGCACCCTTGCCGAGCCCAATCTTACCGCCCTTTCCGGCCAGGAGGCAAAGTTCCTCGCCGGCGGCGAGATTCCGATCCCGGTGGCCCAGGACAACAACACCATCACCGTGGACTGGAAGGAATTCGGCGTGCTGATGACATTCACGCCCCGGGTGGTGGATGGCGACATCATCAATCTCAGGATGGAAGCCGAGGTGTCCGGTATCGATACCACCCAATCCTTCCAGGTCGGTGACAATTTCACTGTCCCCGCCTTCCGCACCCGCAAGACGTCCACCACCGTGGAGATGCGCGACGGCCAGAGCTTTGCCATCGCCGGGCTCCTTCAGGATGATTTCCGCGATCAGATCAACCAGATCCCCTGGCTTGGCGATCTTCCGGTGCTGGGGGCGCTTTTCCGCAGCACGAATTACCGCCGCGATCAGAGCGAGCTGGTGATCATCATCACCCCGCATCTTGTCACGCCCACCCGCGGCGAGGCGCTTGCGCTGCCCACCGATCGGGTGCGCCCGCCCTCCGAGAAGGAGCTTTTCATCGGCGGCAAGACGGCCATGCCCAAGGGGCCGGCCGGAGAAGTGGCGCGGCAGGATTTCAACGCCTCCTATGGCTATGTGATGGAGTAAGGCCATGCAGAGCAAGATCAGGTTCACCGTCGCGCTGGCCGGCATGGCCGCCCTCGCCGCCTGCAGCGGGCGCGAGGCTGGAAGCCAACTGGACGAGGGCAATTTCGGCAACCCCACCATGAACAACACCCTGGTGGAAACGGGGGCGCGGGATTACACCATCAACCTCGCGCATCGCTTCGCCCGCGAAGTGCCCAATACCGTCACTTTCGATTTCGACAGCGCCCGCCTTGACGAAAACGCCAAGGCCGTGCTGCGCAAGCAGGCGGACTGGATCCGCCAGTTCCCCGAAGTGCGCTTCAAGGTGTTCGGCTTTACCGACAAGGTTGGCTCAGAAGCTTACAACAAGCGCCTCGGGATGCGCCGCGCGCGCGCGGTGGTGAATTACCTCACGAGCCAGGGAATCAGCCGCAAGCGGCTTCAGGCCGTTGTTTCCTACGGGGAAACACGCCCGCTCATTCCCACGGAGGGGCGCGAGCGCCGCAATCGCCGCGCGGTGACGGAGGTTTCCGGCTTCGTGAAGAACAACCCATTGGTTCTGAACGGAAAATATGCGGAGATCATCGCTCGTGAATATGTGAATAGCGCCTCGGAGGAGCCTCAATATTACCCAGCTATCAATCGGTGACATGGGCTTTGGGGGCTCAATCGTCGCAAGATACCGAATAATTACGGCTTTTTGGCCGTAATGTTGCCAAGATTTAGCGGCATCTTCATCCGGTAAGGAAGTGTTCACACGGGCAATTGTGCCCGGTGCCGACAAAGAGGGTGGCGTCCCGCCTGGGTGGGTGGGGATGATCTTAAATCCCTTTCGTCGCAGAGATGAAGGACGTATGGCAATGGCGAGTAATGCGATGCTGCAGCCTGAACCATCACCGATCGTGGCCTGCACGATCTCGCGTGATGTGCAGAATTTCGATCTACTGATCGATGACATGGAGGCCGAGCTCGGCGAGAGCTGGGGCGATCTTTCTTTCGAGGATGCGAAGGTTTTCCTGCATCAGCCGGAAGCGGAATACCTGGAATTCGTCGCCATCGCGGTGGACGATCAGGACGAAGCGGAACTGCCGCGGATCGGAGAGATCATCCGAACCGCCAAGGAAAAGGGCATCAAGGTCATCCTCATCGCCGAGGAAGTGAGCCCGATCGCGCTGCACCAGCTCCTGCGCCTCGGTGCGGATGATTTCGTGCCCTATCCGCTGCCGGAAGGCGAACTGCACCAGGCGATCGAGCGCCTGCGCGCTGCGCCCACGGCCGAAGAGATCGCCGCAAGCGCGAAGGGAACCCTCAAGGCCACCAACGATCACGATGCCGTCGTAATTGCGGTGCACGGGCTTGCCGGGGGCACCGGCGCTACGACATTTGCCGTCAACCTCGCCTGGGAGCTCGCGAATATCGACAAGAAGGATCCGCCGCGCGTATGCGTGATCGATCTCGATCTGCAATTCGGCTCTGTGGCGACCTACCTTGATCTGCCGCGCCGCGAAGCGGTTTACGAGCTACTCTCGGATACGGAATCGATGGACAGCGAAGCCTTCATGCAGGCGCTTCAGAGCTTCAACGAGAAGCTGCATGTGCTCACGTCTCCTTCCGAGATGCTGCCGCTGGATCTGATCTCCTCGGAGGATGTCAGCCGGATCATCGAAACCGCCCGGCTGAATTTCGATTACGTCATCATCGACATGCCCTCCACCCTCGTCAACTGGACGGAAGCGGTGCTGACCGAGGCGCATGTCTATTTCGCCACGCTCGAGCTCGACATGCGCTCGGCCCAGAATACCCTGCGCCTGATCCGCGCGCTGAAAAGCGAGGAACTGCCGCACAACAAGCTGCGCTATATCCTGAACCGGGCGCCGAAATTCACCGATCTGAACGGCAAGGCGCGGGTGAAGCGGCTGGCCGAGAGCCTCGACATCAAGATCGAGGTGCTTCTGCCCGATGGCGGCAAGCAGGTGCTGCAGGCCGGAGACCACGGCCTTCCGCTGGCCGAGAGCGCACCGAAGAATCCGCTTCGCAAGGAGCTCTGCAAGCTCGCGGTTTCCGTGCATGAGGTAAATGTTTCGGAAGAGACGGGGAAATAGGGCGATGCAAGGCCGGCCGCCCGTTATGCGGGCGCAGCTTTGACAGATATGACAAGGGGCTGAGGAAATGTTTTCGCGTTACAAGAAATCGGGTGCCAAAACCCCCGCCGAGAAGGTAGTCAGGCTGAAAGAGGCGAAGGCGGCGAAGCCTGCCCGTGAGCCGGTTGCCGCGCCCAAGGCGGCGCCGGCCAGCCTGAGAAAGGCGAGTGCGCCGGCCAAGGCAGCGCCCGCGGACAAGGAGAAGAAGCGCAAGGAGCGGCTCAGCGAGATCAAGGTCCAGCTGCACCAGCGCCTGCTCGATTCACTCAATCTTTCGGCGCTCGACAATGCCACGGAAAAGGAACTGAAGGCCGAGATCAACGCGATCGCCACGGAGGCGCTCGAGGAAATGAGCGTCGTGCTCAACCGCGAGGAGCGCGCCCAGCTCAATCAGGAGCTCTATGACGAAGTGACGGGCCTCGGCCCGTTCGAACCGCTTCTGCGCGACGACACGGTGAACGATATCCTGGTGAACGGCCCGCATCAGGTGTTCGTGGAGCGCGACGGCAAGCTCGAGCTCACCGATGTGACCTTCAAGGATGAAAAGCACCTCCTGCGGATCATCGACAAGATCGTTTCCGCCGTGGGCCGGCGGGTGGATGAATCCAACCCCTATGTTGACGCGCGCCTCGCCGATGGCTCGCGCTTCAACGCCATGGTGCCGCCGATCGCGGTGGATGGCAGCCTGGTTTCGATCCGCAAGTTCAAGAAGGAGAAGCTGTCGGTCGATGATCTGATCAGGTTCGGCGCCTTCACCGAGGAAATGGCCGCCTATCTGCAGGCGGCGGTGGCCACCCGCCTCAACATCATCGTTTCGGGCGGGACGGGCTCGGGCAAGACCACCACGCTCAATGCCCTTTCCTCCTTCATCGATGATTCCGAGCGCATCCTCACCATCGAGGACACGGCCGAACTCCAGCTCCAGCAGACCCATGTGGGCCGGATGGAAAGCCGCCCGCCCAATGTGGAGGGCAAGGGCGCCGTCACCCAGCGCGACTGCCTGCGCAACGCGCTCAGGATGCGCCCTGACCGCATCATCGTCGGCGAAACGCGCGGCGAGGAGGTGATCGACATGCTCCAGGCCATGAACACCGGCCATGACGGCTCCATGACCACGATTCACGCCAACTCGGCGCGCGATGCGGTAAGCCGCCTCGAAAACATGATCGCCATGGCCGGGATCGAAATGCCGATCAAGGCCGTGCGCGGCCAGATCGCCTCGGCCGTGAACCTGATCGTGCAGGCCTCGCGCCTTCAGGATGGTTCGCGCCGCATGGTCTCGATCACCGAGATCACCGGCATGGAGGGCGAGGTGATCTCGATGCAGGAGATCTTCCGCTTCCAGCGCGTGGGCCTCACCCCGGAAAACAAGATCATCGGCCATTTCACGGCCACGGGCGTGCGCTCGCATTTCTCCGAGCGTTTCCGCCTCTGGGGCTACGATCTGCCGCCTGAAATCTTCGAACCCGTGGAAGGTTAGTCAAGATGACGTTCAACACAGAATTTGTCGTTTACGGGCTGATCTTCATCGCCGTGCTGCTGCTCGTCGAGGGGCTCTACCTGACGGTCTTCGGCAAATCGATCAGCCTCAACAACCGTGTCAACCGCCGCCTCGAGATGCTCGAGAAGGGCATGGGGCGCGAACAGGTGCTGGAGCAGCTCCGCAAGGAGATGAGCCAGCACATGAAGGCGCGATCGATCCCGATCTATTCGATCCTCGCCAACAAGGCCCAGAAGGCCAATATCGCCTTCTCGCCCAACCAGATCATCCTGATCATGGTGCTGCTTTCGGTTTTCGCCTTTCTCGGCCTTACCATCGGCACCAGTGCTTCGCTGATGGTGCGCCTGCTGATTTCGGTGGTGATGGGGGTCGGCGGCGTTTACATGTGGATCAACAACAAGGCCAAGAAGCGCCTTGCGATGATCGAGGAGCAGCTCCCGGATGCTGTGGAACTGATGGTGCGCAGCCTGCGGGTGGGCCATCCCTTCGTTTCGGCAATCCAGATCGTGGCCAAGGAAGTGCCCGATCCGCTGGGCACGGAAATGGGCGTGATCGCCGACGAGGCCGCCTATGGGCGCGATGTGGGCGAGGCGCTGAAGGCCATGGCCGAGCGGCTGGACATGCAGGATCTGCGCTTTCTCGCGGTCGCGGTTTCGATCCAGCAGACATCGGGCGGCAACCTCGCCGAGATCCTCGAGGGGCTTGCGAAGGTGATCCGTTCGCGTTTCCGGCTTTTCCGCCGGGTGAAGGCGATCACGGCGGAGGCGAAATGGTCCGGCATGTTCCTTTCCGGCTTCCCGATCTTCGCGCTGATCATGATCAACCTGATCAAGCCGGATTACTACAAGGACGTGCAGGATACGCCCGTTTTCATTCCCGCGGCGCTGGTCGTGGCGGCTTTCCTGATCGTCAATGTGATTGTCATGCGCGCACTCGTGAACATCAAGGTCTAGGGGGAGAACATGGAATTCATCGAACAGATCAGGCTGTTTCTCACCGATGCCCTGGGGCCGTTCGGCCCGCTGATCGCGGTCGGCGTGCTTGGGCTTTTTCTCGTGCTGCTCACGCTGCCTGTGCTCCTGAAGAAGGAACAGGACCCGCTTGACAAACTGCGCAAGAGCCAGGCGGGCGAGAGGGCCGATGACAAGAAGCGAAAAGGGCCGGCGCTGCGCCAGGACAACAAGAAGGACAAGCTGGAGAAATTCTCCACCTTCCTCGAGCCGCAGGACGAGAAGGAGCTTTCGGCGGTGCGCCTCAAACTCCTGCAGGCGGGCTACCGCAGCAAGACGGCCGTGCGCACCTATCACTTCATGCAGTTCGCGCTCGGGATCCTCGGCCTCCTGTTTGGCGGTGTCTGGGCCCTTCTGAAGCTCTCGAACGGCGAGCCCACCACGCAGAACGTGGCCTTGACGATCATCATCCCCGGCCTCATCGGCTACATGGCGCCGAAATACTGGGTCACCCGGCGGGTGGAAACGCGCAAGGAAAACATCACCAACGGCTTTCCCGATGCGCTCGACATGATGCTCGTCTGCGTCGAGGCGGGGCAATCGCTCGACCAGGCGATCATCCGGGTGGCGAAGGAGATCCGCGCGGGCTTTCCCGATCTCGCCGACGAGTTCGAAACCGTCGCCAACGAGATGAAGGCGGGCAAGGATCGCACCTCGGTGCTGCGCGACATGTCCGAACGCACCGGCGTTGACGACGTGGCGAGCTTCGTGACGGTTCTGATCCAGTCGCAGACCTTCGGCACCTCGATCGCCGACGCCCTGCGCGTCTATGCGGCGGAAATGCGCGACAAGCGCGTGATGCGGGCCGAGGAAAAGGCAAATACCTTGCCAACGAAGATGACTCTCGCCACGATGATGCTGACGGTCCCGCCGCTCCTGATCATCCTGATCGGGCCTTCGATCTACGGGATCGCGCAAACGATGAAACAGCTCGGCGTGTAGCATATGGGCAGAAAACGGGTGGGGATGATCGCGGCGGCCGCATTGCTGACCGCCTGCCAGTCGGCGGGTGGTCCGCAGGCTTTTGGCGATAACCCCTACGCCCCGGCAGGCCGCCCGGTTCGCGGGGCGGAGGCCGACGGCCTCGAAGTGGGCCATCGCCTGATGGCGGCGGGCGAATACGAGCTGGCCCTCAAGGCCTATTACCGCGCCGCCGCCCAGCATGGCATGAATGCCGATGTGCTGAGCGCGCTCGGCTCGGCCAATCTGCGCCTCGGGCGGCTCAATCAGGCCGAAAAGCTCCTGCGCCTCGCGGTGGAAAAGGATCAGAAGTTTCCCGCCGCCTGGAACAACCTCGGCGTGGTGCTGATGGAAAAGGGCGAAACCGCCGAAGCGATGGAGGTTTTCAAGAAGGCCTATGCGCTCGATAGTGGCCAAAGTGACTCGATCCGCGATAATTTGCGCCTCGCTATCGCAAAAACGCGCAAACCGGCCTATGATGCGCCTCAAAAGAAGAGCGAATTCGTGCTGGTGCGGCGCGGCGGGGGGCGATACCTCCTGCGCCGTGCGCCTTGAGGAAGGGGGCGCGGCCGCGTCAGTCCGAGCAGGAAACGAGCAGTAACAAGGACGCCAAAGATGCGCCACTCAACCATTCTCAAGCTGTGCCTGGCCGGCACGCTGCTTCTGGCCGGCTGTGGCGACAACGGATCAACAGCCGCCCGCAAGGCGCTGCGCGATGTAAACGCCATCGACGAAACCAACCTCAATGACGTGATGCTGACGGTGGCCGATCCCAAGGAGGCCGTGGCCTATTTCCGCCGCGCGACCGCCGAAAAGCCCGATCGCATCGATCTCAGGCGCGGCCTCGCGAAATCCCTGATCCGCGCCGGGCTGGTGGCGGAAGGGGCGAAGGCCTGGGAGCAGGTCGCCACCAGCCCCGAAGCCACCAATGATGACAAGGTCGAATGGGCCGATGCGCTGATCCGCAATGGCGAATGGAAGAAGGCCGAAGCGGTGCTCGATCAGATCCCGCCCACCCATGAAACCTACAAGCGCTATCGCCTCGAGGCGATGATCGCCGACAGCAACAAGGAATGGAAGAAGGCCGACAGCTTCTACGAAATCGCCGCCGGCCTCACCACGAAGCCCGCAAGTGTCTATAACAACTGGGGTTTCTCCAAGCTGACGCGGGGTGACTACAAAGGGGCCGAGCGGCTTTTCAATCAGGCCCTCACCTATGACAGGAACCTCTTCACCGCCAAGAACAATCTCGTTCTGGCGCGCGCCAAGCAGCGCAATTACCAGCTTCCGGTGATCCCGATGACCCAGACGGAGCGCGCCGAGCTTCTTTACACGGCCGCGCTTGCCGCCATCAAGCAGGGCGATGTGACGATCGGCAAGGGGCTCCTGAAGGAGGCGATCGATACCCACCCGCAGTATTTCGAGGCGGCGGTGCGCTCGCTTCGGGCCCTGGAAAACAACGTGACGAACTGACATGGACATCGAACTGGCGACACCGGCCCGGGCCGCGCTGTGGTTCCTGCCCTTCGTGACCCCGATTGCCCTCTGGGCCGCCTGGAGCGATCTCAGATACATGAAGATCCCCAACGCGGCCGTTCTGGCGCTGGTGGCTGTCTATCTCGTGGTGGGGCTCATTGCCCTGCCGATGGATGAGTATCTCTGGCGGCTTCTCAATCTCGTCGTGGTGCTGGCGATCGGCTTCCTCCTCAGCGTGGCGGGGCTCGTGGGGGCGGGGGATGCGAAATTCGCCGCCGCCATGGCGCCCTTCATCGCCCGGGAAGACGCCGGCAGGATGCTGATCTTCTTTGCTGCCGTGGTGATCGCCGCTTTCGTCACGCACCGCCTGTTTCAGGCCTCGAAAGCCTTCCGCCGGCTGACAAGCGACTGGAAATCCTGGGACAACAAGGATTTCCCCATGGGGATCGCCCTTGGCAGCGCGCTGGTTTTCTATCTGGTGATGGCGGCACTATACGGAGCGTGAGGGTGGGCCGGCCCGGTGCGCATTGTGAGGTATACGGGCGCGGGCGGTGCTTCATGCCGGGCCATCATTTGCTGCCCTCATGGCCGATCTTCAACAGGATATAGAGCGGGGTGCGGCGGATTTCGCTCAGGGTGATATCCTTGCGTTTGGCGATCTCGGCGAGCGCCACGCGCCGCGCCCGGCCGGAAACGGGGCAGCGGGGCACGAGCAGAAGCTCGGCCTGTTCGATCCCCGGCGTGCCGGCATAATACCACGGCGCACCGCCCTGAAGCGGCGGCGTGCGGCGGCCGTACAGCCAGTATCCGGTGACGATATCGGCAACGAACAGTGGCTTGCCGCGCGTTTCCTCATCGGCTTCCAGTTCGCGCATGGTGGTGGCGAAGGCGATCTCGAGCCCCCCTTCCAGCACGCATTCCTCAAGCGGCCTGCCCAGAAGAACGGCCCTTTTGCGGCGCTTTTCGAGCTTCTCGGGATCCAGCCCGAAAAGCGCGGGGTCAAGGGCGGGCTCGCGGAAAGTCACCTTGCCAACATAGGGCAGCACCCGGCTTTTGCGCATCAGGATATCCTGATGCAGGCCCTCGAGGCCCAGGAGGGGCGTATATCGGGCGCGGTTCTTGGCGAGATGACGGACCGGGCTGGTGGCAAGATTGAAGGCGGAAGGAAGCGCCAGCGCCAATGCGATCGCCACCGCGATATTGAGCATGAAGCGGTAGTTCCAGCCCCGGGCCGTTTCCAGCGAGGCCTCGGGGCGGAAGGTGTAAAGCAGGGCGGCAAGCAGGATGAGCCATTGCGGGTCATTGCCGAAATTCTGATAGGTCACATAGAAGAAACCGGGGGCAAGCAGCAGCAGAATGAGCCCTTCGCGCATCCGTTCACTCTTGCGCAGCAGCATGATGGCGGCGAGCAGCAGCAGCGTGCCTCCGATGAATTTCGGTGCCGAGAGGATGTCGGCGAAGGGCGCGCCGGGCAGGGGGCGCACTTCGGAGCGGGCCACGGTCAGCAGATCCCCCATATAGGCCAGCCAGAAATCGACTCCCGCGAGCAGCGTGACACTCGCCGCGACGGCAAGCCCCGCGACAGCCGCCGCCGCCATCATGCGCCAGGCCCTATGAAGGATCAGCACCACCGCGAGCGCCGGGGCGAAGGCGATGAAATAGGTGATTTTCAGAAGCGCAAGGA
>JALVEX010000182.1 GCA_027030435.1 Paracoccaceae bacterium | reverse complement strand
AGACGCGCAATCTCGATGAACCGCGCCACGATCCGGGCCTCCACGTTTCCCCGCCCGCCATTTTCGCGCCCACCCGCCAGAAGATCGCGCGCCAGCGGATGGCCCGCCACCACCTGACGCGCCAGCGCTCCAACCTCCACGATGCGCCCTTCAAGGCGCGGAGCCTTGCACCAGGTATAGCCGGCACGCATCTCGCCATCGGGCTTCGTCTCGCCTTCGAAGGGGTGGCGCGCGCCCTCTCCCTGGAGCCAGGCGCTGGTGATATCCTCGGAGATGAGGCCGGTATTGAGGCACCCAGCCCCGCCTTCCTCCCAGAGCCCGCGGGCGAAGAAATGGCCCTGCGCCCCCGGATAGGCGCCGAAGGACATGAAGCGCGCGCAGGCCGGGCCGAGATGGGCCAGCCCGAGATCGCGGCTCACGACCAGAAAACGGCGAAGATCCCCCCCGCCCGGCGCCCCCGCCCAGGCCTCCAGATCGCCGCGCGAGGCAAGAGCGGCGAAGCTCTCCGGACTGCCGCCGAAAACATGGGTTTCGAGAAAGCGCCTGAAAGCGGCAAGGATCGCACGGAGGTGCCTGATCTCGCTCGCGGTGACGACCCGCGTCATCCCGCCGGGCTGGATCGCCATCGTATGCGGCCATTTCCCCGCCATCAGCCCCACCAGATGCAGGAACTGGGCCCGTGCCGGCAGCACATCCTGCACGGCGGTGCCGCGCATGGCGGCGAAACGCGCGGATATATCGCCAAACCATTCCCGCCCCGCGTAGATCGGGCGGGTGAAATCGGGCATGAAGAACATGTAGAAATGCGTGAGATGATCGGCGATGTTCTCCGCCGCATGCACGAGATTGGCCGCAAGCCGCCCGTTTGGCGCGGGCGCAAGCCCCTGCGCCTCCGCCAGCGCCGCCGCCGCCGCCACGGACTGGCTCACCGAGCATATGCCGCAGATCCTGGGCGCGATCACCAGGGCATCGCGTGGATCCTTCCCGCGCAGCATCTCTTCGAAGCCGCGATATAGCGGCGAGACGACCTCCGCCGATGCCACCTTGCCCGCGCGGATATCGAGGCGCACCTCGAGATCGCCCTCCACGCGGTTGAACGGGCCGACGACAAGCCGGCTCATCGCTTCTTCTTCCGGTAGCGCGGGCGCTCGGGAAAGACCTTCACCCTGTCGGATGTGGCGTTCTCCCGCAGACGGCGCGGGGTGGCGGCCTTGGAGAGCGATGCCAGGGCCACGAACCAGGCCTTCGGCATGTCGGTGGGAAGCCCCACGGGAATGCCCGCGATCTTGGGGGTTTCGACGAAGGGATGCCCCGGCTCCTCGAAGCCCGGCTCGGTGCAGGCGATGCAGGGATAGCCTCCGGTGATGCACGATCCCCTGCCGTTCCAGGGGCGCTTGTTGCAATCGCCCGCGGCCTGCGTGCCCTTGCAGCCGAGATTCTCCATCATGCAGCCGATCTCGCAGAGATTTTCGGCGCTGGCCTTGTATTCGTAATATTCGTTGCGCGAGCATCCGTGATGCACCAGCGAGCCGGATATCGCGTGCGGGCGGCCGAAAGCGTCCAGATCCTCTGCCGTCATCTCGCCGGCCGCCACCTGCGAGAGGGTTTCCGTCACCCAGTCCGGGTGGACGGGGCAGCCGGGGATGTTGATCACCGGCAGGCCGGAAGGATCACGGAAATCCTTGCCCAGAAGGCCGCCCTTCAGGCTGCCCTGGAAGCCGAGCCCGCAGGCCTCGCCGGGGTTGCCGCCGGTGGTGGTGATGCCGCCATAGGCCGCGCAGCTTCCGACCCCGACGACATGGCCGGCCACCTCCGCGAGTTCGGCGATCACGTCCTTCATCGCCCGCCCGCTGCCCGCGAGCATGTGAAAGCGCCCCGTGCCATCGGGCCCCATCATCACCGAGCCCTCGAGGCACAGGATATCGAGGCGCAGGCGGCCATCGAGGATTTCCGCGATGATCGCGCCCGCTTCGCGCCCGGTATGAAGGCTGAGCGCCGGATGCCAGAGGATGTTGATCCCCGCCGCTTCGAAGGCGGTCAGGAAATCGGGCGCCTCGGCGCACATGAGGGAGAGCGTGCAGCCACCGCAGCCGCCCGACTGCAGCCACAGCATGTTGCGGGTGTTTGCCGTGCTCATGCCCCCTCCTTCGCCATTCCTGGGCGCGCGGGCTCTCCCTCCGCCTTTGCGCCGGCGGCCGCGCTTTCATCGCCGGGGAAACAGAGCGTGAAGCAGGCTCCCCCGCCGGCGCGATCCCGCACCGAAAGGCCGGCGCCGATTTCATCCGCCATGCGATAGCTCACATAGAGGCCAAGCCCCGTGCCCTGCCCGACCGGCTTCGTGGTGAAGAACGGCTCGAACACCTTGCCCATGTGATCGGCCGCGATCCCGGGGCCGTTGTCCTCGACCGAAATGCACAGCCCGCCATCTTCGCTGACCGCCCCGATCCGGATCCGCCCGCCCCTGCGCCCATCCAGCGCGTCGATCGCGTTCTGCACCAGATTGACGACGATCTGATGCAGATAGCCCCGCTTGGCGCGCAGCCGCAGCTCATCCGGGATTTCGATCGTGACGGCGGGCCGGTGGCGCGCCCCGCGCAACACCCAGCTGACCGCCGTCTCGATGACCGGGCGAAGGGCGAATTCCTCCTTCGGCTCCTTGCGCGTGCCGGAAAACCTGCGCAGATCCTGAACGATCTCGCTGACCCTTTCGGCCCCTTCCAGCGTGCCTTCCACAAGCGGGCCGATATCGCGCGCGATGCGATCCATGCCGAGCTCCTCACGCAGGCGCCGCATTTCCCCGGGCGTCATTTCCCCGGCGGTTGCATCGAGATAGCGGGTGATCTTCTCGCCATAGCTCTTCAGCGCGTGCATGTTGCCGAAGATGAAGCTGATGGGATTGTTGAGCTCATGCGCAACCCCCGCCACCAGCCGTCCGAGCGCGGCCATCTTCTCGGAGCTGACGAGGTGCTTCTGCGCGGTCTCGAAATTCTTCAGGGCGGCATCGAGCTCGCGATAGGCCCGCTGAAGCTCGCCCATCGGCCGGCCGATCAGCACCAGGCCCACCAGCCTGTTGCGATGATCGCGCCGGGGCGAGCAATTGATCGAGATCGGTACCGGCTCTCCCTCGCCGGTGCGCACAAGAACCTCGCAATCGGAAAATCCCTGCCGGGCGGCGAGATGGCGCGTGAACCGGGCCTGTGTTTCCTCGTCTTCCCCGCACAGGATATCCGTGAGCGGACGCCCCACGAGCGCCTCCTTGCCAAGGCCCGTCAGGCGTTCGAGCGCGGCGTTGACCTGCTGGATCACCCCGTCGGTATCGCAGACGATCATCAGATCGCTCATCGCCTCCATCACGCTGGCGATGAAATCCTGCGCCGCCTCGAGCTCCTCGTTCTTCCTTTCAAGCTGGACCTGGGATTCCAGAAGCTCGGCATAGACGCGATCCATCTGGCGGATCACCTCGATCCAGGCCTCCTCCCCCGCAGCGGCGAGGCCGAGCTCCGCCGCCTGCGGCCGGGCCTCTCGTGTCACCACACCATTGTCCGAACCGGAATGTGCCGCCTCTCCTGCCGCCATGCTCAGATCCTCATCCCGCCGCGATCTTTCCGCCGCTTCCGGCCGCGGCGGAAGGCAGGGGCGCGGCATCCTCTTCTTCCTCATCCTCCCGGCCAAGGCCGTAGCGGGCAAGCTTGCCGCGCAGGCCAACCCGCGAAAGCCCCAGCTCGCGCGCCGCCTTGCTCTTGTTCCAGCGGTGACGGATCAGCGCCTCGCGCAGGATCTTCACCTCGATCTCCTCGATCCGCTCCTTCAGCGTGCGCCCCGTGCCCGAAAGGATCGCCAGATCATCCTCGCCTTCGGGCGAGGTGCCCATGAGCACCCTGGGCGAAAGGAGATCCGCCCCCAGGAGCCCCCCTTCCGGCCCCATGACGAGCATCCGCTCGATCTCGTTCTGCATCTCGCGCACGTTCCCCGGCCAGGAATAGCGCTTCATGCAGGAAAGCGCCTCGGGCGAGAAACCCTCCACCTTCTTGTCGAGCCGGTTCATGGCCTGATTGAGCAGGAAATTGGCCAGAATCGGAATATCCTCGCGCCGCTCGCGCAGGGGCGGGATGTGGATGCACACGCCGGCAAGGCGGAAATAGAGATCCTTCCTCAGCCGCCCCGCCCGCACCTCTTCCTCGAGGTTCTTCTGGCTGCTCGCGATGATGCGCACATCCACCTTGCGCGTCTGGTTCGAGCCCACGGGGCGCAGCTCGCCCTCCTGCAGCACCCGCAGAAGACGGACCTGAAAGGCCGGGGGCATGGCGCCGATCTCATCGAGGAAGATCGTGCCCCCGGAGGCGCGCTCCAGAAGCCCGGTGTAATCCTGCACCGCGCTCGGCAGGGCGCCCTTCCTGTAGCCGAAAAGCTCCGCCTCCAGTACCTCCTCGGGCATGTCGCCGCAATTCTGGACGAGAAAGGGCTTGTTCCAGCGCAGCGAATTGTAGTGAATGGCCCGGGCCACGAGCTCCTTGCCGGTGCCCGACTCACCCGTGATCAGAACCGAGAGATCATAGGGCGCGATCTGCACCAGCGTATCGCAGATGCCGTTCATCGGGCTGGCTTTCGAGCGGATGATGCCGTCATCGAAATTGTATTGCCGCCGCAGGCTCTGGCGCCGCTCCCCCACCTTCTTCTTCGCGGCGCTGGCGGAGAGCTTCAGTTCGATGG
The DNA here is from genome assembly GCA_027030435.1 of Paracoccaceae bacterium. Classification (GTDB taxonomy): domain Bacteria; phylum Pseudomonadota; class Alphaproteobacteria; order Rhodobacterales; family Rhodobacteraceae; genus WFVA01. The sequence continues at coordinate 7,108 of JALVEX010000182.1, read as the reverse complement.
CCAGCAATTCGTTCTGGCGCTGCAGATCGAACAGCATCGCCGCGTTGCGCAGCACGTGGATGAGATTTTCTGGCTTCCACGGCTTGGTGATGTAGTGATAGATGCCCGCGTCATTGAGGCCCGAGATGATGTCATCGGCATCCGTGTAGCCGGAAATGATGATGCGGATCACATCCGGCCATTTCTCCCGCACCTCGATCAGGAACTCCACGCCGCTCTTTTCGGGCATGCGCTGATCGCACAGGATGATCTGCACCCAGTTTTCCGCCAGCAGCCTTTCCGCCTCGGCGGTGGTTTCCGCCAGCAGCACATCGAATTCCTCGTTCAGGTTGCGCTCGAGCGATTCCAGCGATCGCAGTTCGTCATCAACGATCAGGATGGTGGGCTTGCCGGCGGGGCTCATGATGCGATCCTCCCGGGATGTGAAAGGCGCTTGTCGCGGTGGCGGGCGAGGGTCAGCGGCGTGCGGGATTTGCACACCTTGTGAACGAAATTGTAGCGCGCCACGTGATAGCTCGGATCGAAGCCGTAGAAATTGCGGTGCATCTCGGCCAGCTCATGCGCCCGGTAATCCGCCAGCGGCCGCGCGGCCTCGTCGGCGGCGCGCCGGGCATTGCGGCTTTCCAGCAGCGCCGCGAAGCCCTCCCCGGCAAGCGCCCCGGCGCGGCGGGCGACCTCGGCATCGAAATCGGCGCGATCACGCCCGAAGGCGGCATCCGCCAGCCCCAGCTCCACCGCTTCCCGGGCCCCCATCGGCAGCCGCGCCTCGGCGATGCGCGCGGCATTTTCCGCGCCGCAACAGCGCGGCAGGAGATAGGTCCAGAATTCGGAGCCGTAAAGATTGCCCATGTCCTTGTAATGGGGATTGAGCACCACCGCGCTGCGCAGCCAGACGAAATCGCAGGCCCGCGCCAGAAACACCCCGCCGGCCCCGGCATTGCCGCGCATCGCGGCCACGCTGATATGGCTTTGCGTGCGGATGATGGCCTCGGCCAGATCGTCCATGGCATTGATGTTGCGCCAGGATTCATCGGCCGGCGAGGGGGCCGCCTCGATGATGTTGAGATGGATGCCGTTGCTCCAGAAATCATCGCCCCCCTCGAGCACGATCACCCGCGTCGGCCGCCTGCAGGCCTCCCGCCAGGCCGCCAGCAGGCGCTCGCATTGCGCGCTCGACATCGCGCCATTGTAGAAATTGAACCGAAGGAAGCCCACATCGCCCGCTTCGCGATAGGTGATCTCGCGGTAGCCCCGCTCGCTGTCGAGCGGGATTTCAGGCACATCGGGATCAAGAATGCGCGTGGCCGGCAGCTTGAACGTATGCCTGCCCGCGGGATCGCGCATGTGGCCGATCCACACGGCTCCGTCCGCCGTCGCGCGGCAGATCGCGGGGCCGGAGCGGGCGATGATCTCTCCCGGCGTGCCCTGCAGCCCCGGCGCCGGATGGCCATCATGCAGGAAGAACGCGCCATCGCGCACACCGGGCACGCCATCGCTGGCCCGCAGCTTGCGCAGGACATGTTCGGTGCTGTCCTCTGCCCAGTCGATCCGCCTGTCGCTCTGACGCACCGGCGGTTGCAGGCGCCCGCGCACATCCCGCGCGCCGTAATCGAGCGGGCGGGGCGCCACCCCGCGCTCGATCTTCTCCAGCGCCTCGAAGATCGCCTCGAGCGCGCCATCGGCCACCTCGCCGCGATAGAGGCTCGATTTCGTGGCCGCGCGCATGGGGAATTCGCGGCTCGCCCAGATCGGCCCCGCGTCCATCTCCGCTTCCGCCTGCAGCACCGTCACCCCCCAGCGTTCCTCGCCGCGCAAGATCGCCCAATCGAGCGCCGAGGGGCCACGATCGCCGATGATGCCGGGATGGACGATCAGGCAGAGATGCGCCTTCCAGATGTCTTTCGGGATAGCCCGCTTGAGATAGGGCGCGAGGATCAGATCGGGGCGGAAAAGCGCCACCGCCTCGCGGGTGGTTTCATCGTTGATGTCAAACTCGATGCTGACATCATGCCCCGCCGCCTCCAGCTCCACGAAAACCCTCTGCGAGAGGGAATTGAAGGCATGGATCAGCAGCAGGATGCGCATCAGCCGGCCCCCGCCGCAGCCCCGGCAAGCGCCGGCGCGAATTCCGCCATGTGGGTCATACCGACATAGATCGCCAGCCCGGCAACCGCCAGCTGCAGCACCGTCAGGATCCGCCCGGCCGAAGCCTCGGCAAGGCCGAGCGGCCAGGAGGCCGCCCAGGTGAGGAAGGCCATGCCGAGCACCGAGCCGATCCCGAAGATCGCCACATAAAGCATGGCAAGGGCCGCGCTCCCGCTCGCGGCCGCCGCCAGCGCCACCAGCCCGGCAGAGCCCGCCGCCCCATGCGCAAGCCCCACCGCGAAGGCCCGCGGCGAAAAGGAGAAATGGGCGTGATCATGCGGATCGCGGGCATGGGGAAGCGTGCTTGCGGCATGGGAATGGGCGTGCAGATGCGGCCCCTCGCCATGATCGTGGACGTGAAAGTGGACGCGCTTTCGCCACAGCTTCCACAGCACATGCGCACCGAGCCCGACAAGCATCACCCCCACGGCGACTTCCAGCCCCGCATAGGCGCGCGCGCTCAGCGCATAACCGAACGCCACCACCGGCAGGGAGAGAAGAAAAAGCGTCGTCGTGTGGCCCATGCCCCAGCTCGCGCCGAGAAAGGCGAGCCGCTTCGGCGTCGCCCTGCCATCGGACGCCAGCGTGCCCACGGCGGCGATGTGATCGGCCTCCAGCGCATGCGCCATGCCGAGGAGGAATCCGAGGCTCAGAAAGCTCAGCATCAGCAGATCCTCGGCAGTTGTTCGCCGGCGAGCCAATCCACGATCCGGGTGCCGCCAAAGCCCGTTTCCATCGTCACGAATCCCATGTCGTCCTCCACCACCTGGCCGATGATTGCCGCCTCCCGCCCTAGCGGATGGGCCCGCATCACCGCAAGCAGTTCCTCCGCCCGCGCCGCCGGGCAGAAGGCCACGAGCTTGCCCTCATTGGCCACATAGAGGGGATCTAGGCCCAGAAGCTCGCAGGCCGCATCCACCTCGGGGCGCATCGGGATCGCCTCCTCATCGAGCTTCATGCCCACCTTCGCCTGCCAGGCGATCTCGTTGAGGGTGGCGGCAAGCCCGCCGCGGGTGGGATCGCGCATCGCGTGGATTTCCGGCACCGCCGCGATCATCTCGGCCACCAGCCCGTGCAGCGCCGCGCTGTCGGAGGTGATTTCGGTTTCGAAGGCGAGATTCTCGCGGCTCGACATGATCGCAACCCCGTGTTCGCCGATCGCCCCATTGATCAGGATCGCATCCCCGGGCCGGACATTGGCGCCCGAGAGTTCCACCCCATCGGGCACCACCCCGATCCCGGTGGTGGTGATGAACACCCCATCGCCCTTGCCCCGCTCCACGACCTTGGTATCGCCCGTCACCACCGGCACGCCGGCCTCCTTCGCGGACTGGGCCATGGAGATCACGATCCGCTCGAGATCGGCGAGCGCAAAACCCTCCTCGAGGATGAAACCGGCCGAGAGATAGAGCGGGCGCGCGCCCGCCATGGCCACGTCATTGATCGTGCCATGCACCGAGAGCGAGCCGATATCGCCGCCCGGAAAGAACAGCGGGCTCACCACATGGCCGTCCACGCTCATCACCATCCGCCCCGGCGGCGGTGCAAACAGCGCCTGATCGTTGCCCTGGCGCAAAAGCTCGTTGTCGAAATGGCGCGCGAAAAGCTCCTCGATCAGCTGCGCCATGGCGCGCCCGCCCGAGCCGTGGGTCATGTCCACCTTGGCGGTGCGCATGTTGATGCGGGTGGGAAAACGCTTTTCCATCAGTTTTGCAGGGCGGTTCATTCGGCGGCCTCCTTCACGCGTTCGAGCCGGAAACGTCCGTAGGACCAATAGGCCGCGCAGGAGCCTTCCGAAGAAACCATGCACGATCCCATCGGATTGTCCGGCGTGCAGACGGTGCCGAACAGCTTGCAGTCGGTGGGCTTCTTCACCCCGCGCAGGATGGCGGGGCATTCGCAGCCCTTCACATCGCGCCCGCGGCTCTCGGTGAGGGTGAAGCGGCGCTCGGCATCGAATTCGCCATAGGCATCCTTGATCCTGAGCGCGCTGTAGGGCACATCGCCAAGGCCGCGCCACTCGAACATCCGCCTGAGCTCGAACACCTCGCTGACCAGCGCCTTGGCATGGGCGTTGCCCTCGGGCGTGACCACGCGGGTATACTGATTTTCCACCTCGAAACGGCCTTCGTTGATCTGGCGGATCAGCATCACCGTGGATTGCATCACGTCGAGCGGCTCGAAACCGGCGATCACCACCGGCTTCTGGAATTCGCGGGCGAAATATTCGTACGGGGCGGAGCCGATGATCGAGGAAACATGGCTCGGGCCGTAGAACCCGTCGATATGCACCTGCCCGAGCTCGCGCACCTCGGGGCTCTGGAGAATGTGCTGGATCGCCGCCGGCGTCAGCACGTGATTGCAGAACACGGTGAAATTGCGCAAGCCCTCCGCAGCCGCCTGCTTTATGGCAACGGCGGTGGGTGGGGTGGTGGTTTCGAAACCGATGGCGAAGAACACCACCTCGCGATCCGGGTTTTCGCGCGCGATGCGCAGGGCGTCCTGGGTGGAATAGATCATGCGGATATCGGCCCCGGCCGCCTTGGCCTTGATCAGCGAATTGCGCCCGCTGGCGGGCACGCGCATCATGTCGCCATAGGTGCAGACGATGGCACCCCCCTCGGCCAGCTCGATCGCATTGTCGATGCGCGGGATCGGCAGCACGCAGACGGGGCAGCCGGGCCCATGCACGAAATTCACGTTTTCGGGCATCAGATCCTGCACGCCGTAGCGGAAGATCGCATGGGTATGGCCGCCGCAGAACTCCATGAAATTGTAGCTGCGCGCCGGATCGGCTTCCTCGGCGATCTGCGCCGCCAGCCTGCGCGCCAGCGCCTTGTCGCGGAATTCATCCACATATTTCATTCCGCCGCCTCCCCTGCCAGCCCCATCTCGGCCATCAGCGAAAGGGTGCGCTCCGCCTCCTCGGGGCTGATGGTGTTGAGCGCATAGCCCACATGCACCAGCACGTAATCGCCCACCTCCGCATCGGCGACGAGCGCCAGCGAGATTTCCTTCTTCACCCCGTCGAGCGAGACGATGGCGTTTTCACCGCCCGTCTTCTCGACGATCCTTGCCGGTATCGCCAGGCACATCCTATTTCCTCCCGATCCTGTTCATTTCGCGGCTGATCCTGATCCAGGCGAGCCAGTCCTCCATCCCTTCGCCGGTGCGGGCCGAAACCCGGAGTATCCTGATCTTCGGATTGATCCGGCGGGCATTCTCCATGCAGCGCTCCACGTCGAAATCGAGATGGGGCAGCAGATCCGTCTTGGTCAGCAGCATCAGATCGGAGGCATGGAACATGTCGGGATACTTGAGCGGCTTGTCCTCGCCTTCCGTCACCGAAAGGATCACCACCTTGTGCGCCTCCCCGAGATCAAACCCGGCCGGGCAGACGAGATTGCCGACGTTCTCGATGAACAGCACGCCATCGCGGATCTCGAGCCCCTCCAGCGCATGGCCCACCATGTGGCCGTCGAGATGACAGCCCTTGCCAGTATTGACCTGAATCGCCGGCGCTCCGGTGGCGCGGATGCGTTCGGCGTCATTGGCCGTCTGCTGATCGCCCTCGATCACCGCGACGGGCACCTCCTCGCGCATCATCTCGATGGTGCGGACAAGCAGGGTCGTCTTGCCCGAACCGGGGCTCGAAACCAGATTGAGCGCCAGCACGCCGCGCCGGGCCAGCTCGGCGCGGTTGGCGGCGGCGTATTCGTTGTTCTTGGCGAGAATGTCCGTCTCGATCTCGATCATCCGCGCCTGGGAAAGGCCCGGGGCATGCGCATGGGCCGGGCCCTTGCCGTAATGGTGGTGATCGCGGGCAGGGCCATGGGAATGATCGTGGTGGTGATGATCGTGATCGTGCTCATGGTCATGCGCATGATCGTGCCGGTGCGCACGCCCGCCCTCGATCTTCACCTCGCCCGCGCCGCAGCCGCATACAGTGCACATCAATCCACCTCCATATCCCTGATCCTCAGTTCATCGCCCCCGGTGATCTGAACCTGATAGCTGCCGCAATCGGGGCAGGGATCGTATCGCTCCCGCACCGTGACAGGCCTGGCGCAGGGCATGCACCAGGCCGTCACCGGCATCTCGATCACCTCGAGCGCCGAGCCCTCGGCAATGCCGCCCTTCGTCACCACGTCATAGCTGAAGCGCAGCGCTTCCAGCTCCACCCCCGCCAGCGGCCCGATTTCAAGGCGCACCCGCTTCACCCGCGAAAAGCTCTGCGCCACGGCCTGCTGTTCGATCACGCTCACGATGCTTTCACAGATCGACATCTCGTGCATCAGGCCGCCCTCAGCTCGAAATCGACACAAGGATCGATCGCCTCGATCACCGCCCGCGCCGGCCGGGGCGCCAGCCCTTCGAGCGCCTGCGCCGCCACGCCGCGGGGGTGGAAATTCCACTCGGTGGGGGCGAGGATGGCGTAGTCCGCGATCACGTCGCCTTCAAGGCGCGCCGCATGGGCAAGCCGCCCCCGCGCCGTCTCGACAACGCCCAGGCCCAAGGCCCCCGAAACCGGCATCCCGGCGCGGCGCATCTCGCCCGGGATCAGCGCAAGATCCGCGAGGCGGGCCACGAGGCGGGCCAGAAGCCCCGCGCCGTGCTCCGCCACCACCGCGGCAACCACCGGCACCCGGCAGCGGCGCGCGAGCGGCCCGGTTTCACGCGGGGCGCCCCGCCATTCGGGCGTTGTGCAAAAGCCGGCCTCATGCATCCTCTGCTTCAGCTCGCCCGCCGGCACTTCGGGCAGGAAAGCGGGGCTGACGGCCCCCGCCCCCTGCCAGCCCCGCGCCACCACATCGCGCAAGTAGCGGGCCGGAGCGGTCTCCGCCCCGCGCAGCCAGCGTGCGAGATCGGCCTTTGGGAAATCCGCCGGCGGGCAGGCGAACACATGCTCTTCGAGGTAGCGCTCAAGCGCCTGCGCCACTGTGCCCGCATTCCCGTATCCGGC
>JALVEX010000181.1 GCA_027030435.1 Paracoccaceae bacterium | reverse complement strand
CATATCCGAGGTGCTTGATGAAACGCCCCTTCAGCCGGTGATCGGCTTCACGGAATATCGCCCCGAGAAGGAGGAGCAGGTGCTGTTCGAAATGCTCTCCTGGCGGCCTTCGGGGATCATCATGGCCGGGCTCGAGCATTCCCAAGCCACACGCCGGATGCTCGAAGCTGCCGAGGCGCCTGTTGTCGAGATCATGGATGTGGATGGCGTTCCGGTGGATTTCGCGGTTGGCATCTCGCATCGCCGCGCCGGGCGCATGATGGCCGAGGCATTGATCGCCGAAGGGTATCGCAGGATCGGCTTTCTCGGCACGAAGATGCCGCTCGATCACCGGGCACGCAAACGCCTCAAGGGTTTCACCGAGGCGCTCGGCGAGGCGGGGCTTGAGGTGGCGGACCAGGAATTCTATGAAGGCGGCTCGTCGCTCGCCAAGGGGCGGGAGATGACGGCGCGTCTCCTCTCCCGCAGCCCCGATCTCGATTTTCTCTACTATTCGAATGACATGATCGGCGCCGGCGGCCTTCTCTACTGCCTCGAGCAGGGGCTGGATGTGCCCGGGCGGATCGGGCTTGCGGGCTTCAATGGCCTCGAGCTGATCGAGGGGCTCCCCCGGCGCCTCGCCACCATGGATGCCTGCCGGCGCGAAACCGGCCGCCGTGCCGCGGCCATCATCGCTCGGCGGGCAAACGCGGCAGAGCCTTGCGAGGGGCGGGTCGTTGCGCTCGAACCGAAGCTGGAGGCCGGCGATACGCTGCGGCGCTGACCCGGCCGCTGGCATTTGAGACCCCGCCGGCTCAGTATTTCAGGAAGAACTTCCCTGCCTTCGCCCGCTTCTCTTCAAGCTTTTCGGGGCCGAAGACGGAGAGAATATTGAGCAGTTTCCAGCCATCAGCGCCGATCCGCTTCTGGATAGTCGGCCTGGCCGCGGCCTTCGTGCAGGCCGCATCGGGCAACTTGATCACGCCGTAATGAAGGCGCAGCGGATTGTTGCGCTTGGCCTTGTAATCTGCATAGCAGCCCGCATCGGCGGCGGTGGCCGCCGTCAGATTGATCGTGAGGATCACGGCCAGGGCCGCAAGGATGTGGGGCACATTCTTCATCATGCCCGCACCATGCGCGAAACAGCGCTGCTATTCAATAACAAGCCGCCGGCGGAGAGCCGTTATCCGATAACCGCCGGCCGATATTGCTTAACTTCGCCAGCCGCAGCCATCCTTTCCCCGTCGCCACCGGCAAGGCGCGAGCCGGGCCGGAAACCGAACAGGAAAGGAAATTCGCCATGCCCCTGCTGCAAACCTGCACGAAGCCGCATCCCCGCCGCTTTTCCCGCATCACGGCGCTTCTTGCCGCCGCGTCCATCGCCCTTGCCGGCGCCACGGCAACCCCCGCCCACGCCGACAAGACGGACACCCTGCGCACCGCCGCACAGATCGCCGGCATCCTGATCATCGGCAAGCTGATTGCCGACAGCAACAAGAAGCGCCGCCGTGAACGCGCCCGGGCCCGCCAGCCGCAGCCGCCCCGCGTGATTGGCAATGTCCTGCCGCTCCAGTGCGTGCGCTGGGTGGATACGGATCGCGGCGCGCGGCGCATTCTCGGCAAGCGCTGCATCGAGCGCCGTGTCGGCTATATTGATCTGCCCCGCCGCTGCGAGCGCCGCTACTGGGATGCAAACGACTACAGCCGGATCGGCTACAGCCGTCGCTGCCTGCTGAACAAGGGTTACCGGATCGAGCCCTTCCCGCGCTGAGGGGCTTGCAAGAACAAGGGGCATCCTCTGCGCGCTTACGGATGCTCCTTCAGGCGGAAGGGTTCCTGTTCCTCCCCTTCCGCCTTTTTTGTTATTGATCGGGGCAGCTGTTCGGGGCATTCCGGCCCCATGCAGGATCATTTGCCCGATTTCAGCCTCGAGACCTTGGCCATGAAGCGCCGCTTTCGCATCATCGCGGGGGTGGACGAGGTGGGCCGGGGGCCGCTCGCCGGGCCGGTGACGGCGGCGGCGGTGATCCTCGATCCCAAGCTTATCCCGGACGGAATTGACGATTCAAAGAAGCTCACCCATCCGCGCCGGGTTGCCCTGGCCGAGGAGATCCATGCGGTGGCGCGGGTTTCGATTGCCCATGCGAGCGTGGAGGAAATCGATCGCCTGAACATCCTGCGCGCGGCCCATCTCGCCATGCTGCGCGCGCTCGATGGCCTTGGCGTGAAGCCCGATCTGGCGCTGATCGATGGCAACATGATCCCCGATGGCCTCCCCTGCAATGGCGAATGCGTGATCGGAGGGGATGGCAAATCGCTCTCGATCTGTGCCGCTTCGATCGTGGCCAAGGTGTGTCGTGATCGCATCATGGTGGATTTGGCGCAACAGTTCCCCGGTTATGGCTGGGAAAGAAACAACGGTTACGGCACGAAGGAGCATCTCGAGGCGCTCCGAAATCTTGGGCCTACCCCATATCATAGGCGCTCCTTCAAACCGGTCCACAATATCTTGTATCAAGAAAAAACTGTAAGTAACTGATTCAAAAAAGAATTTGACGCCGAATCACGGATGAATCATTCTTGCCTCAAACAAATCAGGTGCAAAAAGCATCGGGACAGAGGCAGAAAATGACGATCAGGACCAGAAAAAGGGGGGCCGCGAAGCTCCCTCTCAATCAGATCATTGACGGCGATTGCATCGAGGTGATGAACGGCCTTCCCGAGGCTTCGGTGGATCTGATCTTCGCCGATCCGCCCTACAACCTCCAGCTCAGGGGCGATCTGCACCGGCCCGACAATTCGCGCGTCGATGCCGTGACCGATGCCTGGGACAAATTCTCCTCCTTCTCCGCCTATGACGAATTCACCCGCGCCTGGCTGGCCGCCGCGCGCCGCCTGCTGAAGCCCGATGGCGCGATCTGGGTGATCGGCTCCTATCACAACATCTTCCGCGTCGGCGCGGCGATGCAGGATGCGGGCTACTGGATCCTCAATGATGTGGTATGGCGCAAGTCCAACCCGATGCCGAATTTCCGCGGCAAGCGGCTGACGAACGCCCATGAAACCCTGATCTGGGCCAGCCGCGGCGAGGGCAGCCGCTACACCTTCAATTACGAGGCGCTGAAGGCCCTCAATGAAGGGGTGCAGATGCGCAGCGATTGGGTGCTTCCGATCTGCAACGGCCATGAACGCCTGAAGAATGAAAAGGGCGAGAAGGCCCATCCCACGCAGAAGCCCGAAAGCCTGCTGCACCGGGTGCTGGTAGCGACGACAAACCCCGGAGACGTGGTGCTCGATCCCTTCTTCGGCACCGGCACGACCGGCGCCGTAGCCAAGAAGCTCGGGCGTGATTTCATCGGCA
>JALVEX010000180.1 GCA_027030435.1 Paracoccaceae bacterium | reverse complement strand
GAGATTGACGAGGCTCGATTTCCCCGCCCCCGAGCGCCCCACGAGCCCCACCTTCCGGCCGGCGGGGATTTCGAGCGAAACATGATCGAGCCCGCCCTTTTCCTGCCCGTAATGGTGCGAGACATCGCGAAATTCGATGCTGCCCTCCTGGAGCGCAAGCGCCGGCGCGCCGGGCCTGTCCGTTACCGCATGGGGCACGGAAAGCGAGCGCAGCCCCTCCCGGATCACGCCGGCCTGTTCGAACATGCGGATCACCAGCCACATGATCCAGCCGCTCATGCCGTTGAGCCGGATCACCAGCGCCGAGGCCGCCGCCACGTGGCCCACGCTCACCTCGCCCCCTGACCACAGCCAGAGCGCGAGCCCCAGCACGCCGGTGATCAGGAGGCCATTCAGCGCCGTAAGGCCGAACATCATCGTCGTCATCAGCCGCATGAACTGGAAGAAGCGCAGCTGGTGGCGCTTCACGCCGCGCCGTGCATATTCCTCCTCGATGGCGCCACGGGCGAAGAGCTTGACCGTCTCGATATTGGCATAGGCATCCACGATGCGCCCGGTGACGAGGGAGCGGGCATCGGAAAGCTTCTCGCTCGCCCTTCCCACCCGACGCGCGATGTGGCGCACATAGATCACGTAGAGAACCACCCAGATCAGAAGCGGAGCCGCGAGGCGGGGATCCATCCCCGAAAGCACGATCAGCGCCCCGGTCACGTAAGCGATGGCAAACCAGACCCCTTCGAAGAACATGTAGAGGAGATCCTCGGTCGCCACGCGCAGCTGCATCACTCGATTGGCGAGGCGGCCGGCGAATTCGTTCTGAAAGAAGCTCACCGACTGGCCCAGAAGATGGGTATGAGCGCGCCAGAGCACCTGCGTCTGCATGTTGCCGGCAAAGCTTTGGGACAAGAACAATCTGCTCAAGCCCACGGCGGCCGGACGCAGGAAAAGGATGATGGCCGCAGCCAGCGCGATTTCTGCGCCGTGGCTGCGCCAGAAGCTCGCCGGATCGCTCTTGCTCAGCAGATCCACGAGATGGCCCACGTAGAAGATCAGCCAGGTTTCGACCACCGCCAGCGCAATGCCGGTGAGCGCCATCAAGAGGAAGATGTGGCGGAAGGGGCGGGCGTGACTCCTGATATAGGCCCATAGCCCCGCGGGCGGGGTTTGCCGGGTATGGGGGGCAAAGGGATCGACCAGATTTTCAAAGAAACGGAACATGACGGACACTCGGGGCGTTGATAATGAAAAGAGCGGATGATCGGGGCGGCCCTTGGCCAGCCCTGCCGGACAGGCCTTTCAGGCGCTTCGCATTGTCCGGGCTGGAATCATCGGCTGTTCTCCGTCATGCAGAATTCTGCGCAACGCTATCAGCAAAACCGGGAAAGGGGAAGGGCCGGCCGGAGGGCAGCGCCTTCAGACGGTTTCATTCACGCGGTTTCATGCTGGGCGAGAATGGCGTCCAGCGCGTGGTTGCCTTGCACGAGATCGGCCAGCGTCACGTCATCGAGCGCGGCATAGAAGGCCTCGATGGCATTGGAAATGGCACCGCGCAGGCGGCAGGCGGCGGTGATGGGGCAGTGATTTTCCGCCACCGAAAAGCATTCCGCAAAGGGAACATTGGCCTCGAACAGGCGAAACACCCGGCCGACGCTGATGCTCTCCGGCGGGATCGCGAGGCGCAGCCCGCCGCCGCGCCCGCGCAGGGTTTCGATGAAGCCGATCTGCGAGAGCTTGTTGATCACATGTCCGATGTGATTGGGCGAGGCATTGCAGGCGCGCGCGATCTCGCTCTTGCGCACCACCCGCCCCCGATGCACGGCGCAATACATGAGCGTGCGCATGGCAAGGTTGGTTTTCACCGTGAGTCGCATCTGTTACCACCGGATGGCTGTTGATCTTCTGGCGCGTGGCCTGCGGCGAAATTACCCTGCCGCAAGAGGGCCGCCTTGATGCAGATCAGATTGAATTCCGCTTTCGGGAATAAGATATATCCCCGATGCAGCAAATGGCGCCGGGAGATGGCCGGGGCAAGCCTGGCAGGGGGCGGCGGGGCCGGAAGGAAGATCGCATGGACGCATCCATGGCAGAGCATGAAGGGCCGTCAGGCGCTGAAGGCGCGCCGGGGGCGGAAGATCACCTCGCCCGGGCTGTTGGCGTGGCGGGAAGGCGGCTTGAGAGGGCGGGGTGGCTTTCGGTCGTCTCCGCGCTTCTGTGGATCCCGCAGGCCGCGGCCGTGGCCTGGCTCCTGCAGCGGCTTGCCTTGGTGGATCTCGGGGGTGCTGCGGCCGGAGAGAGGCCGGCGGCAGCGGCAATCGCCGGGGCCGGCACGCTTTCATGGCGGGGCGTTGGCGCGGCCGTTGCCGCCTTCCTTGCGCTCGGCCTCATCCGCCTCCTTCTCGATGCACTGGCCCAGAGAAATGCCGCGGAAGGGGCCGATGCGGCAATCGCCGATCTGCGCCGGCGGATTGTCCGGCAGGCCGCCCTTCTTTCTCCCGTCGCCCGCGGGCGCCCCAACTCGGCCGAATTCGCCACGCTCGCGGCTGAGAAGATCGCTCTCCTGCGCCCCTGGCTCATGCGATACCATCCGGCCCGCCTGCGGGTGATGATCGTGCCGCTGGCGCTGATCGCCGTGGCGGCAAGCCAATCCTGGGTGGTGGCCGTGCTCTTTCTGATCGCGGGGCCGCTCATTCCGCTTTTCATGGCGCTGATCGGCATGGCGGCGCAGAAGGCGAGCGAGCGCCAGATGGAAGAGCTTGCGAGCCTCAATGCCCTCCTGATGGAGCGCCTTGCGGCCCTCGCCGACATCCGCCTTCTGGATGCGATCGGCCCCGTTTCACAGGGGTTTCGCGCCCGGGCGGAGGCCCTGCGGCGCGAGAGCATGGGCGTCTTGCGCATCGCCTTCCTTTCCTCGACGGTGCTGGAGCTTTTCGCCGCCCTCGGCGTGGCGCTGGTGGCTGTCTATGTGGGGTTTTCGCTCTTGGGCGACTTCCATTTCGGTGCCTGGGGGCAGCGGCTTTCGGTGGGGCAGGGGGTGTTTCTGCTGATGCTGGCGCCGGCCTTCTTCCAGCCCCTGCGCGATGTGGCCGCCGCCTGGCATGATCGCGCCGCCGCCGCTGCCGTTGCCCGGGATCTGGCGGCCTTCGAGAGGGCTGCCGGGGATCGCATCCTCGGGCAGGGCAATGATACTGAAAGCACCCCTGTGGCAGGTTTGCCCGAACCGCCGCCCGCACCCCTGCCCGGCCCGGCGCGGATCGAGCTTCGCGGCTGTGCCGTCTGCCTGTCGGGGCGCGGGCGGCTGCGCCTTCCAGATCTGGAGGTGGAAGAGGGGGAGACGATCGCCGTCACCGGCCCCTCCGGCAGTGGCAAGACGACCCTTCTCGCGGCC
>JALVEX010000179.1 GCA_027030435.1 Paracoccaceae bacterium | reverse complement strand
TCGAGCCGCGCTTTCAGGAGCATTTCGTCAATGCTTCCGCGATGCCGAATGCAGTGGATCCCTTCCCGATCCTGCGTGCCATCCAGCCCCTGCCCGATGTGAGCTTCAACACCGGGGGCGGCGGAGCAAATGGCAAGCGGCGCAGAAAGAGGCGGTAGCCTGTTCAAGCCCCGCGTGCCATTCTCTCCATTGGCATGCGAAGAGGAATTCGGGACTGATCCCTTACGAGTTCATTCCCATGACACCCGCGCCAAGAACAGCCAGCAATACCGGGGATGTCATGAACCCTATCAGGATCAGCACCCAAGCCAAAACATTCACGCCAATTCCGGCCATGTTTCTGTTTTTGACGGCGATGACTATTCCAAACAAGGCCACAACCATAGCGAGCGGAACAAAGATCACACCAAAGAATAATATGCCCAACACGGCAAGCACACAGGCGATGATGCCCGCGGTCATTCCATTTCCCTTCCTCGTCAGGTAAACAACTTCCTTGTTTTCACTCATACTTTTATTTCCCACTTCTGATCTCATTTTCAGGCAGCCCTTGAAAGGCGGCCCGTCTATATGACGAAAAGATGGTGGGAGAAAAGGGAAAAAAGGAGGGGGCTAAATACAAGTGGGGAACCTATGTATAGTCACCTCTTGTTCGACCCAAAGGCGAAAATGAAAGGCCGCGCATTGACAGGTGCCCCGCCCGCCACGCGAAAGCCGCAAGCCGGGTGCGGGCAGGCCGACGGAAATCCCGGCGCGGGTTGAAGCGCCCCCGCGCCTCCTGCTTTCGATGAGCGGGCCGGGGCCTCAGGCCTCGTTCCTGCGCGTCTCTGCTTCCGGGGCTGACGCGCCCTGCCCCGCCTCGTTCACAAGCCCCTTGCGCAGGATGAAGCAGCCCCAGGGGCGCAATTCGCTTGTCGTCACCACCGCGAAGGCCCTTGCCGCGCGCTTGTAATAGGCTTCGCGCGAGATCCGCCCCACGCGCGCCAGCCGGGGCTTGCTGCGCATCACGATCGAAAGCGCTTCGCGGTGCACGTCGTGAAGCTCTCGGGGGGCACCGTCCACCTCCATGCGCAGGGCGCAATGGCGCGCCATGTCGTCAAGCGGCATGAGATCGCAGATGAGCCCCACCGCGCCCGGGGCGTCGATCCCCGCCAGCGCGACCGGCGCGGCGCGCGTGGTGGTGCGGGCGATGGAATGGGCCGGGAAATGGGCATCCACCACCGCGATCTCGTCGCCATGCCCCATGCGCATGAGGCAATCGAGGAGATCCGGGGTCACCCTTGCATCGATACCTTTCAACATGGCTGCTACCCTTACCTTGCATCCCGCCCGGCGTCCGGGCCTGACCGGGCGATTATTTCATGCCTCGAGAGGCGGTTACAAGCCCGTTTTCGAGCAAATCCAGCCGCCGGGGCGATCGGGCCCCACGGCCGCCCCTTCAGAGCCAGCGGCGCACCTTGCGGCTGTAGGCGGCATACTGGGCGCGGAACTTGCGCCGCAGCATCTTTTCCTCGCCCTCGATGAAACGCTTTTCGATGATCCAGATGAAAAGCGGCACCAGCGGCAGCGAGAGCACCGCATCCCAGTAGAGGATGAGGCCCGTCAGGATCAGAACATCGGCGAGATAGATCGGGTTGCGCGAGCGGCGGTAGATGCCGCTCTGAACGAAGCTCGAAGGCTCCTGGCGGGGGACGATCGTGGTGCGGTGGCGGCGCAGCTCGAGCGCGGCCATCACCATCAGCAGGATGCCGCCTCCCACCATCAGCCCGCCGAGAAACGAGGCCCATTCGCCGCCGAAACTGAGGCCATAGGAATGGTAATGCGCCTGCCACCAGGCGATGGCGAGAAAGGCCACGAGCCAGGTGGGCGGAATGTCGATGAGCCGGAGCGGATTTTGCGTCTTTTGCGTCATGGTCGCCGTGCCTGTCTCCTGATGCGGGGGTGGTTGCGGATCTGCCCGGGATGCCCTTCTAGCCGCTCTTTGCCCCGCTTCCAATGGCGCGATGGCACCAAAGGCGCAAATTCCCGTGAACCGGGAGCGCGCCGCCCCCGTGCGGCCGGGCAACGCCTTGCCCCCTGCCCCGCGCGGCCGTAGGCTCAGGCCCATGGATCATGAAAGCAAAAGTCACGCCATGCTCGCCGGCCGCCATGCGCTGGTGACAGGCGGCGGCAGCGGGATCGGCGCCGCGATCGCTCTGGCGCTGGCCGGGGAAGGGGCGCGCGTCACCATCACGGGGCGGCGGCGCGCGGCCCTCGAAGCCCTGAGTGCGGCGCACCCCGGCCTGGAGCTGCACCCACTGGAGATGGACGTGCGCGATGAAGAGAGCGTCACAACAGCCGTTTCGGCAGCCATCGCGGCGCGCGGCGCGATCCATATCTGCGTGGCCAATGCGGGCATCGCCGAGGGCAGGCCGCTGGCGAAGACCACCTTCGCCGAATGGCGGCGCATCCTCGAAACCAATCTCGACGGCGCCTTCCTCACCATCCGCGCCTGCCTCGAGCCGATGCGCGCCGCCGGCTGGGGGCGGGTGATCGCCGTTTCCTCCATCGCCGGGCTGAAGGGCCTCAGGAACGCGCCGGCCTACACCGCCTCCAAGCACGGGCTGATCGGCCTCGTCCGCGCCCTTTCCGAAGAGCTGATCGGCTCGCAGATCACCGCCAATGCGCTCTGCCCCGGCTATGTGGATACGGCGATCGTGGCCGATAACGCCGCCCGCCTCGCCGCTGCCACCGGAAAAAGCGAAGGCGAGATCCGCGCCCGCATGGCCGCCGGCAACCGCCACAACCGCCTGCTCGCCCCCGAGGAAATCGCCGCCGCCGCGCTCTGGCTCTGCGATTCGCGCGCCGGCAGCGTCAACGGCCAGGCGATCGAGATCGCCGGCGGGCAGATGTGATCTGCCAAGGGTGCTGCCGTGGCGCGGAGCGGGAAGGGTGCATGCCTCCGGCGGGAGTATTTGGGCCAAGATGAAACTGGGCGGAAGAGAATGACAGGAAGGAACCTTCGCGGGGCGTGATTGGCGCCTTGTCATCGGCCATCAATTGCCCATAGGCTCGCGCGGAGCTATCTGAGCAGGGAGCCCAGCAGCACATGACGGATTTCACGCGCACCCGCGCCTTCTTCCACCTCCCCGAAAATCTCATCTACATGGACGGCAATTCCCTCGGCCCCCTGCCCCGCAAGGCCATGGAGCGGCTTTCCTGCACGGTGGAGAAGGAGTGGGGCGAGATGCTGATCCGCGCCTGGAACCGCGCCGGCTGGATGGAGCTTCCCGCCTGCGTGGGCGATCGCATCGCGGGGCTGATCGGCGCGCCGAAGGGGAGCGTCGCCGTGGGGGAGACGCTTTCGATCAAGGTCTATCAGGCGCTTTCGGCGGCGCTTTCGCTGCG
>JALVEX010000178.1 GCA_027030435.1 Paracoccaceae bacterium | reverse complement strand
GCAGCGAGGCGTTGACAGCCGCAGTCACCCCCCGCTCGAATTCCCGCGCTTCGGACAGGATCTCATGGGCGAGTGTGATGTGATCGTTGGGCCATAGGCGGGCGATGATCTCGCCGGCGCGTTTCTCATGCGCCGGGTTGGCATAGGCATGGAGGAAATGGACAACCACGGATTCGCAGCCCGCCGCCAAGAGGGCGCGCGCGGCGGATTCGACCCCGGCTTCGTCTAGCGGAATATGGATCGTCCCGTCGGCCAGCATCCGCTCTTCCACCTCAAGGCGCAGATCGCGCGGGATCACCGGGCGGAATGTGCCGAACATCCCGTAGGCCTGCGGGCGGGTGCGCCGGCCAAGCTCCAGCACATCGCGAAAGCCGCGGGTGGTGATGAGGCCGGTGCGCGCGAGCTTGCGCTCCAGCACGGCGTTGGTGGTGGTTGTCGTGCCATGCACGATGAGATCCACCGCCGGGAGATCGGCCCCCGCGGCATCGATCGCCTCCAGAACCCCGAAGGCCTGATTGCGGGGCGTTGTCGGGGTTTTGGCGATTTCCAGCCTGCCGTCGGAAGCGAGCAGGACGAGATCGGTGAATGTCCCGCCAACATCCACCCCGATGATCCCGCCTCCGCCCTTTTCGGCCATTCCCGCATCCTCCGTTGCGCCATTGCGCGGCTTCATTTGTATACAAATGTGTTTGTGCTGGTCCAGCCCCTTGAAGCAGAGGGATGGGAGATCAGGTGTTCAGAAAGGTGCGGACGGTTTCACTGAAGGCTTCCGGTTTTTCGGCATGCAGCCAGTGCCCGGCCCCGGGGATCTTCACGAAACGGGCATTGGGAAATTGCGCCTTGGTGGCTGCGCGGTGCTCGGGGCGGATGTAATCGGAATTGCCGCCGGTGATGAAGAGTGTCGGCCCTTCAAAAGCGCCGGCGAAATCGGGCCAGCCGGTGATTCTGCCCATCTCGCGTGCAAGCACCTCGAGATTGATCTTCCAGCGCCCTTCCTTGAGATCGAGCGATTGCAGCAGAAAGGCGCGCACGGCCGGATCTTCCACATGGCGGGCAAGCGCGGCATCGGCTTCGCTGCGGGTGGCGAAAGCGGAGGGATCGAGCGCGCGCATCGCTTCGATCAGCCCGTCATGGCTGTGAGAGTAGGGGACGGGTGAAATATCGGCCACGATCAGCTTGCCCACCTTCTCAGGCCTTGTGAGGGCGAGCGCCATCGCCGCCTTGCCGCCCATGGAATGGCCCAGCACATCCGCCCGCCCGCCATGCGCGGCGATGACTTCGGCCAGATCCCCGGCCATCTCCTCGTAGCCCTGGCACTCGGCGCGCGGGCTTTCACCGTGGTTGCGCATGTCAACCGTGATCACTTCGCGCTCGCTGCCGAGCCGCCTTGCGATGGCGCGCCAGTTGCGTGCCGAGCCGAAGAGGCCGTGGGCGATCAGGAGGGGGGGCGCATCGGTTTTCCTGCCGGTGAGATATGTCTTGAGCATATTGCCTTCTATCTCCCCGCCGCGATTTGCGCCAGCGGTTGACGCCTCCGCCCCGGCTCTGCATCTTCCGCCGGCCGGAGGGGGAGAATGGAAATCGATTCGCTTGGCGAGAAGATGGAGGAGCTGCGCCTGATGATGCGTGAGCATCTCGGCGTGAAGGGGCGGGATTTTGCCACCGCCCTGCGCCGGGCCGGGCGCCTTCTGCCGAGGCATCTGCAGCGTGAGGGGCGGGCGCTGATCGAGGCCGGAGAAATGGCCCGCAGCCCCCGGCTGATGAAATTCATAGACATGCAACGCACGGAGCGGGCCTATCGCGAGATCAGAAGTTTCCTGGAAAGCCGGGATCCGATGGAGCGGCGCATCGATCTTGCCCTTTCGATCCTCGGGGGCATGGCGCTGGCGGTGCTCGCTGCCGGAGGGCTCGTGCTGTTTTTCCTGATCTGGCGCGGCTATCTGTAGCCAGGGGGCGGATGATGCGGCGAAGCGCCCGCTTATGGGCCCAAGCCAGGGCGGCACGAATATTCCCAACAGGAAAGGCCCCGGCTCTCACCGGGGCCTTTTCCAAAAGCGGATCGGATCAGTCCGCGAAAGCGTTGTCAGCCCATTGCGGGCGCCGGCGTCGGGCCTCGAAAACTTTCTTGCGCGGGATCCATTTGTAATTCCCGTCCTTGAGCGTTGGGGCCCAGTAGAGCGTGCCGCCATAGCGCCAGGGATCGAGCACGATGCCTTTTTCGAAGGGATCGCCCTTGCGGCTGATGATGACGGTGCTGTGTTCGATCAGGAGCGGGCGATCGGAATTGGCGATGGCGCGGTGCAGGGTGAGGGTGCGGAAATTCTCCTGGCGCAGCCGCGCTTCGAGATCATCCGCCCATTGGTAGCACAGCCCGCGCGGGCGCAGCCCCATGTTGACCTTCATGTTGTGGATGAGGGGCGGATCCGTCACGCGATACTGGCGCTTGAGCTCCAGGGAATAATCGATGGCCACCCGCGCGGCGCGCCGGGCTTCTTCCGGGTCCACTCCGGGGCCGAGATTTTCGATCATCTCGGCGAGGGCCAGGTATTTCTGATCCTGTAGAATTTCCTGCGGCGGCTTGCTGCCGCAGGCGGTGAGCACCAGCATGGCCATGAGCGGCAGAACGCGGATGATATTCATCATTGGAGAACCATAACTTACCCTGTCTCGGCGGGATCCTAATGAGGCTCCCGCAGCAATTCCATTCACAATTTCGCGGGGATGGCCGCGCTCAGAGATCGGGATAGAGCGGGAAGCGTCTGCAAAGCTCGAGCACCTCTCCCTTCACCTTCGCTTCGATTGCCGCATTGCCCTCCTCGCCATTGGCGGCCAGGCCGTCCACCACCTCGACGATCCAGTCGGCAATCTGGCGGAATTCAGCCTCGCCGAAGCCGCGCGTGGTGCCTGCCGGGGTGCCGAGGCGGATGCCGGAGGTCACGAAGGGCTTTTCGGGATCAAACGGCACGCCGTTCTTGTTGCAGGTGATGTTGGCGCGCCCCAATGCAGCTTCGGCGGCCTTGCCGGTAACGCCCTTGGGGCGCAGATCGGCGAGCATCAGGTGATTGTCGGTGCCGCCAGAGACGATATCGATCCCGCCCTTCATCAGCTGATCGGCCATGGCCCTGGCGTTCTTCACCACCTGCGCGGCATACTCCCTGAATTCAGGGCGCAGGGCCTCGCCGAAGGCCACCGCCTTTGCGGCGATCACGTGCATCAGCGGGCCGCCCTGAAGGCCGGGGAACACGGCGGAATTGATCTTCTTGGCGATGTCTGCGTCATTCGTCAGCACCATGCCGCCACGGGGGCCTCGCAGGGATTTGTGGGTGGTGGTGGTGACGACATGCGCATGCGGCAGCGGCGAAGGGTGCTGCCCCCCGGCCACGAGACCGGCGATATGGGCCATGTCCACCATCAGATATGCGCCGATCTC
>JALVEX010000177.1 GCA_027030435.1 Paracoccaceae bacterium | reverse complement strand
GATCATGCGCCGCAATTCGCCCCTTTCCATGGCCTGCACGGTGGAGATGGTGCATCGCCTGAGGGGCGCCGAAAGCATCCGCCAGGCGCTCGAGATGGAATACCGCTTCACCTCGCGCGCCATGGAGCACGGCGATTTCCTCGAAGGCATCCGCGCCGCCATCATCGACAAGGACCGCAAGCCGAAATGGAAGCATGGCCTCACCGATCCGCTGGATCTGGAGGTTGCGAAAATGCTGATGCCGGTGCCGGGGCGCCCGCTGACGTTCGAAAGGGAGGATTGAGAGATGAAGATCGGATTCATAGGCCTTGGCAACATGGGCGCGCCCATGGCGAAGAACCTCGCCGCGGCGGGCCATGAGGTGACAGGGTTTGACGTCGCCGCTCCCGCGCCCGAGGGTGTGAGCATGGCCGCAAGCGCGGCAGAGGCGGCCGCCGGGCAGGAGGTGGTGATCACCATGCTGCCCAATGGCGAGATACTTCGCAGCGTTGCTGCCGAGGTGATCCCGGCGATGGAGAAGGGCGCGGTGCTTCTGGATTGCTCCACGGTGGATGTGGAGAGCGCGCGCGCGGTGGCCGAAGAGGCCGGCAAAGCGGGGCTGATGGCGGTGGACGCGCCTGTTTCGGGGGGCGTGGGCGGCGCCGAGGCGGGCACGCTCACCTTCATGGCCGGCGGGCCGCGGGAAGCCTTCGAAAAGGTCGAGCCGCTCTTCGAGGTGATGGGGCAGAAGGCCGTGCATTGCGGCGATGCGGGCGCGGGACAGGCCGCGAAGATCTGCAACAACATGATCCTCGGCGTCACCATGATCGCCACCTGCGAGGCCTTCGCGCTGGCCGACAAGCTCGGCCTCGACCGCCAGAAGATGTATGACGTGGTGTCCACCTCCTCGGGCTACAGCTGGGTGATGAACGCCTACACCCCCGCCCCCGGCATTGGCGCCAGGAGCCCAGCCGACAACGATTACAAGCCCGGCTTTGCCGCAGAATTGATGCTGAAGGATCTGCGCCTCTCGCAACAGGCCGCCGAGGCGGTGGACGCCGATACCCCGATGGGGCATTCTGCCATGGAGCTTTACGAGAGCTTCGTGGAACGGGAAGGCGGAAAGGGCATGGATTTCAGCGCGATGCTGCCAAGGTTCGAAAAACGCCACCGCAAGGGGTGAGCTGGCTCGCCGATGCGCCGGGGCTTGCCGCGCTCGACGAGGGCGCGCGGGCTGCGCTTCTGCGCCTGAGCCCCGCCGATCTTTCCCCCGGCACGGTGCTCTTCTGCCCCGGCGAGGCGGCGCGGGGCTATGTGATCGTGCTTTCGGGGCGCATCGACGTGGGGCTTACCGCCCCTTGCGGGCGCGAGATGCTGCTCTATTCGGTGGAGCCGGGGCAATCCTGCATCCAGTCCACCCTCGGGCTGATGGGCGACGAGCCCTACACGGCCGAGGCCGTGGTGGCCGAGCCCACCCGCGCGGTGCTGCTGCCCAAGGCGCTGTTTCTCGATCTGATGGATCGCTCGCCCCCCTTTCGCAGGCTTGTCTTTTCCGCCTTCGCCGGGCGGATGCAGGCGATGATCCGGCTTCTCGAGAAGGTGGCCTTCCAGCGCATCGAGAGCCGCCTTGCGGGCGAATTGCTGCAATCGGCCGATGAGGCGGGCTGCATCGGCACCACCCACCAGGATCTCGCCGCCCGCCTCGGCACCGCACGCGAGGTGATCTCGCGCCGGCTCGAAGCCTGGGCCCGGCGCGGCTGGATCGAAACCGCGCGCGGACGCATCGAGATCCGCGACCGCGAGGCCCTCGCCTTCATTGCTGATGCCGGCTGAAATCCCCATATCCGAAGAATGAAAGCACGGAATATCCGGCTGGGTGACCGGCGTCACAGACATTCGCCGCCAGATCACACAGAATGCCGGCAATGGGACGACAGAAGGAGACGACTCATGCTGAAGAAAAACGAAGGCCCCATCGATCGCGCGCTGCGCGTCATCGTCGGCGCGGCGCTGGTGATCGCCTATTTCGTGATGGATGACGCAAGCCCCTGGCTGCTGATCGGGATCATCCCGCTGGTGACGGGGCTCGTGGGCACCTGCCCGATCTACTCGATCCTCGGGCTCAATACCTGCCCGTTGAAAGGCAAGGCCGACAACTGAACGCCACCCCGCGAGGGGCAGACGGCCAAGCGCAGGATCCGGCGCCTTCCCCGCGAGGGCGCCGGATTTTTTTCCGCCATCATGCTGAAAGCAGCTTTCAAGCGCGAATGCCACCCCGCCCCTCCGCCACTGCCGGGGCTGGCAAGCTGCGAAACCATCGGAAAACCAACTCGAAATCCCCGTTTCGGCACCGGCCGCGTGCACCGGCGCGGCCTGAGGAAGGTCCGGTCGGGGAGCGGGCCTATTCCGCCGCCGCACGGGCGTGCGCCAGAACGTCCTTCAGGTAGCGCCCGGTGTGGCTCTCCGCCACCGCCGCCACCTCCTCGGGCGTGCCCTCGGCCACCACGCGCCCGCCGCCATCGCCGCCTTCGGGGCCGATGTCGATGATGTGATCGGCTGTCTTTATCACATCGAGATTGTGCTCGATCACCACCACCGTATTGCCCTGATCCACAAGCTCGTGCAGCACCTCGAGGAGCTTCTTCACATCCTCGAAATGCAGCCCGGTGGTGGGCTCGTCGAGGATGTAGAGCGTGCGCCCGGTGGCGCGGCGCGAAAGCTCTCTGGAGAGCTTCACCCGCTGCGCCTCGCCTCCTGAAAGGGTCGTCGCCTGCTGGCCGACCTTGATATAGCCAAGCCCCACGCGCATCAGCGCATCCATCTTCTCGCGCACGCTCGGCACCGCCTTGAAGAATTCCTGCGCCTCTTCAACCGTCATATCAAGAACGTCTGCTATGCTCTTGCCCTTGAAGAGGATTTCCAGCGTCTCGCGATTGTAGCGCGCGCCCTTGCAGGTTTCGCATTCCACATAGACATCGGGCAGGAAGTGCATCTCGATGCGGATCACCCCATCGCCCTTGCAGGCCTCGCAGCGCCCGCCCTTGACGTTGAAGGAAAAGCGCCCGGGCCTGTAGCCGCGCGCCTTGGCCTCGGGCAGCCCGGCGAACCACTCGCGGATCGGGGTGAAGGCGCCGGTGTAGGTGGCGGGGTTGGAGCGGGGCGTGCGGCCGATCGGGCGCTGATCGATGTCGATCACCTTGTCGAGATGCTCGAGGCCGGTGATGCCCTCGCTCGGCGCGGGAGTCTGGCGGGCGCCGTTGAGGCGCATGCTCGCCGTCTTGAACAGGGTCTCGATGGTGAGGGTGGATTTGCCGCTGCCGGAAACGCCGGTCACGCAGATGAACTTGCCGAGCGGGAAATCGACGGTGATGTTCCTGAGGTTGTTGCCGCTGGCGCCCTTCACGGTGAGCTTGCGCCCGTTGCCCGCGCGCCGCGCGCCCGGCACCGGGATCGCGCG
>JALVEX010000176.1 GCA_027030435.1 Paracoccaceae bacterium | reverse complement strand
CGCGATCTACATGCCGATGTCCAACCCCTTCTTCAACGCCCATTACGAACGCGCCATCTCCCGCATCGGCCAGCCGCTCTTCGCGCGCGGGCGGCGCGGCCTCGCCCGGATGCTGAAATTCCTGCGCGCCGGCGGCATGACGGGCTTTCTCGTCGATCAGCACATGCGCCACGGCGCACCCCTCACCTTCTTCGGCCACAAGGCCCACACCGCCCTTTCGGCGGCTGAAATGGCGCTCAAATACGATGCGCTGCTGGTGCCGATCTACGGCATCCGCCAGGAAAACGGCCTCGATTTCCGCATTTTCGTGGATGCCCCGATCCCCCACAGCGATCCCGAAACCATGACCCAGGCGCTGAACGATTCCCTCGAAGCCCTGGTGCGCCAGCACATGGGGCAGTGGTTCTGGATCCACCGCCGCTGGAAGGAGGTGCCCCCGGCAAAGGCCGCCCGCGCCCTGGCCCGCTCTGCCTGAGGCCGGCCATTTCCGGAGATCCCTCTCCCCATCACTGGTCCCTGAAATATCCCCGCCGGAGGCATCCCGCCTTCGCCACAGGCGCTCCCGCAGGTTGCAAAAGCCGCCTCCCTGCCACCAGTGCGCCTGTGCCGGTCACGACAAAAATGGTCCCCTCAGACTACCTGACAAATACAGCCCCTAGCCGAAAAGCTCATGGCAGAGCTCGAGCCCCTCGATCAGCGCATCCACCTCTGCGCGGGTGTTGTAGAGGGCGAAGGAGGCGCGCGCGGTGGCGGGAACGCCGAGGAAATCCATCAGCGGCTGGGCGCAGTGGTGGCCCGCGCGCACGGCGATGCCCTTCCTGTCGAGCACGGTGGAGAGATCATGGGCATGCGCGGCGCCGGCCATGGTGAAGGAGAAGATCGCCCCCTTGCCCGGCGCGTCGCCCTGGATGTTGAGCCAGTTGAGCCCCCTCAGCCGCGCGCGGGCGTAATCGCGAAGATCGCGCTCATGGGCGGCGATGTTCTCCATGCCAAGGCCCGTCATGTAATCGAGCGCCACGCCAAGGCCGATCACCTGCACGATCCCCGGCGTGCCGGCCTCGAACCTGAGCGGCGGATCGGCGTAGGTGACGCACTCGCGGGTGACCTCGCGGATCATGTCGCCCCCGCCGAGGAAGGGGCGCATCTCCGCCATCCGCTCGGCGCGCGCATAAAGCGCGCCCGAGCCGGTGGGGCCATAGAGCTTGTGGCCGGTGATGGCGTAGAAATCGCAGCCGATATCGGCCACGTTCACCGGCATGTGCACCGCCGCCTGCGAGCCGTCCAGAAGCACCGGCACCCCGGCGGCGCGCGCGCCCTCGCACACAGCCTTCACATCCACCACCGTGCCGAGCACGTTTGACATATGCGTGAGCGCGACGAGCTTCGTGCGCGGCCCGATCGCCTCCAGCACCCGCGCCGGATCGAGCGCGCCATCGGCATCGACCTCGACCCATTTCAGCACCACGCCCTGGCGCTCGCGCAGGAAATGCCAGGGCACGATATTGGCGTGATGCTCCATGATCGTGAGCACGATCTCGTCACCCGCCGCGAGGCGCGGCGCGGCCCAGGCGTAGGAGACGAGGTTGATCCCCTCGGTGGCGCCGGAGGTGAAGATGATCTCGTCCTCGCTTTGCGCGCCGAGGAAGCGGGCGATGGTGGCGCGGGTGGCCTCGTAGCGCTCCGTCAGCTGGTTGGAGAGGTAATGGAGGCCCCGGTGCACATTGGCGTATTCATGGGAAT
Source organism: Paracoccaceae bacterium (assembly GCA_027030435.1). Classification (GTDB taxonomy): domain Bacteria; phylum Pseudomonadota; class Alphaproteobacteria; order Rhodobacterales; family Rhodobacteraceae; genus WFVA01. The sequence goes on along the minus strand of JALVEX010000176.1, from coordinate 1,707 downwards.
AGATCTCGCTCATTGCATCGATCACCGCGCGCGGCTTCTGGGCCGAGGCGCCGTTGTCGAGATAGACGAGCGGGCGGCCGTGCACCTCGCGCGTGAGAATCGGAAAATCCGCGCGGATCCGTTCGATATCGTAGCTCATGCGCGCACGCCCTCCCTTTCGGCCACGATCAGGCCGTTGATCCAGATGAAGAAGAAGCCGGCGAACAGGAGCGCGCCGGTGAGGTTCAGGCCCGGGCCGGGGCCGATCATGCCGGCCACGAGCCCGTGCAGAAGCCAGAGCGGCACGCTCGCGAGCAGCGCCCAGAAAAGCGCCATGCGCGCGCGCCACATCTCGCCCCGCCCGCCAAGAAGGCGGGCCGCGAAATGGCTGAGCGCGGCGAGCGCATAGAAGAAGAGCGGCGCGATCACCATCCAGCCCACCAGCGCCGCCCCCATGCGCGCATCGAGCGGGATTTCGGGCTGCAGATGCGCCTCGCGCGCCAGCCGCGGCAGCTGGGCGACGAAGATCAGGAAACAGGCCGCCATCAGGATCGCCAGCGCGCGATCCTCCCGCCGCCCCTCGCCGATGCGCCGGCGCATCATCGCGCGCGGGCGGATATAGCTTCTGAAGATATCGAGCGTGACGGACACTACCCCCTCCGCTCGACCCAGCCCTGAAGGCGCAGGCGGATATCATCGGCGATCACCTCGTCGGCGATTTCCTCCACCGCGCCCTCGAGGAAGGCGAGCACCAGCAGATTTTCCGCCTTACGGCGCGGCACCCCGCGCGAGCGCAGGTAGAAGAGCGCCTCCTCGTCGATCGCGCCGGTGGTGGAGCCGTGGCTGCAGGCCACGTCATCGGCGTAGATCTCGAGCTCCGGCTTGGCGAGGAACTGGCTGTCGCCATCGAGCATCAGGGCCTGGGACATCTGGTAGCCGTCGGTTTTCTGCGCGCCCTGACGCACCAGGATCTTGCCCTGAAACACCCCCACGGCCCCGTTCATCAGCACCTTCTTGAACACCTGGCGGCTCTCGCAGCGCTCGGCGTCATGGGTGATGAAGATGGTGTCGTCATGGTGAAAATCGCCGCTGTTGCCATCGCCCACGGCGGCGCCGGCGAGATGGGCGAGCGCATCGTCGCCGGTGAAGGTCACCACCGCCTCGTTGCGCGTCAGGCGGCCGTTGGCGGTGAGGGTGAAGCTTCGAAGCGCGCTTTTCGCACCGAGGCGGGCGAAGAGATGGGTGGCGGCCACGCGATCGTGATCGCGCCCCTGGGCGCGCACGTGATCGAAGGCGGCGCCATCGGCCACGTCCACCTCGAGCACCGAATTGAACCGCGCGCCGCCGGGGCCGTTTTCGAGAAGCGTGAGCGAAGCGCCCTCTTCGAGGCGCACCACGTGATGGAGCATGGCATCGGAATGGCCGTGGTAATGGCGGTAGATCAGCGAAACCGGGCGCTTCACCTTGCCGGTCACGCGGATCAGCACGCCGTTGCGCGCACAGGCCGTGTTGAGCGCCGCGAGCGGGCGGGGCACGGGGCTCTGGCCCTCGGCCTCGAGCCGGCCAAAGAGATCCTGCGCCCAGTGGAGATCGGCCTCGGCCGCTTCGAGCAGGGTGACGATCTCGATCCCCTCGCCCGCCTTCGTCAGATCGTCCGAAGCGCGCGGATCGAAGCGGCCGTCGGTAAAGACGATCTTCAGGCGGTCGATCTCGTCGAAGACGAGGGAT
>JALVEX010000175.1 GCA_027030435.1 Paracoccaceae bacterium | reverse complement strand
GGACCGGAGACCCTCCGCGCATAAAAAAAACGCCCGCACGAGGCGGGCGTCAAGTTATTGAGGCAGGTTTCATACAGGCAAGAAACCTATCGAGCAGTGATTACTTTATAAGCCTTCAGCCGCTCATGGCCAAGCTAAAAGTTTGAAAACGCGGGAAAGGCCAGCTAGCCTTGGGCAAAATCCACTTCTCGGCCCAAGGAAGATTGCCTCCATGAAAACCACCCTGAAGCGAATCGCCCGGATTTTTCTCGCCGCGCTCTTGCTGGCGCATTCCCCTGCGATCGGTGAAGAAGCGCCGCGCCACGGCATAGCTATGTATGGCGAGCCCGCGCTACCACCGGATTTTGTGTCTCTCCCCTATGCGAACCCGGAGGCACCCAAGGGCGGGCGGATCGTGTTCGGCGATCCGGGCGGGTTTGATTCGCTCAACCCCTACATCCTCAAGGGCCGCGCGCCCTGGGGGGTGAGGGCCTATGTGGTGGAATCCCTCATGGGGCGAAACTGGGATGAGCCGTTCTCCCTTTACGGGCTTCTGGCCGAATCGATCACCGTCGGCCCGAATCGCGAATGGGTGGAATTCACCCTGCGCCCGGAGGCGAAATTCTCCGATGGCAGCCCGGTCACGATCGAGGATGTGATGTGGTCCTTCCGCACGCTGGGCGAGCACGGCCATCCCCGCTACCGCACCGCCTGGAAGAAGATCGCCACCATGGAGCAGACGGGCCCGCGCGCCGTGCGCTTCACCTTCAACACGAAGGATCGCGAACTGCCGCTGATCCTCGGCCTGCGCCCGATCCTGAAGAAGGCGCAGTGGGAAGGGCGGGATTTCGAGAAAAGCGGCGTCGATGTGGTGCCGATCGGCTCGGGACCCTATGTGATCGCCGATTTCAAGCCCGGCGAATACATCACATTCCGCCGCAATCCCGATTACTGGGGGCGCGATCTGGCGTTCAACCGCGGCCGCCACAACCTCGACGAGATCCGCCATGATTACTACGCCGATGGCTCGGTGCTGTTCGAGGCCTTCCGGGGCGGAGAAACCAGCGTCTTTCGCGAGGGCAGCGCCGCCAACTGGATCCGCAAATACGATTTCCCGGCGGTGAAATCCGGCGAGATCGTAAAAAGCGAGATTCCCCACCAGCGCCCCACCGGCTACCGCGGCCTGGTGATGAACACCCGCCGCCCCATCTTCAAGGACTGGCGGGTGCGCGAGGCGCTGATCACCGCCTTCAATTACGAATATGTCAACACGGCGATCAACGGCGTGCCCCAGCCGCGCATCAAATCCTACTTCTCCAATTCCGTGCTCGGAATGCGCGAGGGCCCGGCAAAGGGGCGGGTGCGCGAGCTGCTCGCGCCCTACGGCGAAAGCCTGCTGCCCGGCGCGCTCGAGGGCTACAGCCTGCCCAAGGGCGACGGCACCGAGCGCAACCGCAAGGGCCTGCGCCGGGCGCTCAAGCTTCTCGGAGAGGCCGGATGGCAGGTGAAAAACGGCGTGCTGCAAGATGCCGCCGGCCAGCCCTTCACCTTCGAGATCCTGCTGCGTCAGGGCGATCGCCAGACGGCGGCGATCGTCGATCTCTACGTGGAGGCGCTGAAGCGGCTCGGCATCACCCCCACCGTCACCACCATCGACAGCGCCCAGTACAAGGAGCGCACCAATATCTACGATTTCGACATGACCTACTATCGCCGCGGCGCCTCCCTCAGCCCCGGCAACGAACAGAAGCTCTACTGGGGCAGCCAGGGCCTCACCGAGCCCGGCACGCGCAACTGGATGGGCGTGGCCTCCCCGGCGGTGGACGCGCTGATCGATGCCATGGTGAACGCCCCCGATCAGGCGGAATTCATCGCCACCACCCGCGCGCTCGATCGGGTGCTGGCGAGCGGGCGCTACGTGATCCCCTTCTGGTATTCCCCGGTTTCCCGCCTTGCCCACCGGCGCGAGCTGAAATACCCCGAGAAACTGCCGATCTATGGCGACTGGATCGGCTTCCTGCCCGATGTCTGGTGGTATGAAAAATGAGGAAAGACATGCTGCGCATCCTTCTGATCGGCTCGCTGCTCGCACTTGCCGCCTGCAACACGGTGGAAGGCCTCGGGCGCGACATCTCGGCCGGCGCGCGCACGGTGAAGCACGCGCTTTGAGCCCGGCCTCCCGGCCATGAGAGGGCACCGCAGGATCTCCGGTCGAATCCGATCGGGCCTCTGCACCTGCCTCCCCGGTGCCGTGCGATATGCGTCATCCTCCTGTTACATCGAATCGATATCCTTCCGGCATGAACATACTCGCGCTCTGCACCGGAAATTCCGCCCGCTCGATCCTGCTCGAAAGCCTCCTCAACCACGAAGGGAAGGGGCGGATAAAGGCTTACTCCGCCGGCTCGCACCCCACCGGCGCGCCGCACCCGCAGGCGCTCGCCCTGCTGCAGGCAGTAGGGCACGACACAAACGCCCTGCGCTCGAAAAGCTGGGATGAGTTCGCCACCCCCGACGCCCCGCAAATGGATCTGGTGATACCGTTTGCTCAGCCGCCGCCTGAGAGGCCTGCCCCATATGGCCCGGCGCGTCCATACGGGCCCATTGGGGCGTCGATGATCCCGCCGCAGCCCCCCGCGAATTGCAGGAAACCGCTTTTCGCGAAGCCCATGACACACTTGCAAGGCGCGTGCGCGCCTTCCTCGATCTTCCTCTTG